>JALEXS010000016.1 GCA_022780025.1 Mollicutes bacterium
GAAAATTCTTGTCTTTTGTAATAGAGATCATTTAGAAAATCTGAATTACGATATTTCATAAATCAAATTATATAGGAAAAAATAAAAAACCACGACAATTAAGTCGTGGACGTGAATCATTTTGATTCACTTTTGTTCTAACCCTGCAAAAGTTAACTATTTTTTAAGTATTTGACTTTATTACATTGATTAAAAATGAATAAAAATTGCGTCTATATTATAGGAATACCTAAAATTAAATACGATTATGTATTCATTCTAAAAGCAATATTTGTAAGTAGTTTTCTAATTGTTATTGTAAAACTATTAAAATTTATATTATAAGTTGTAACTATATTATCAAATAAAGGTCTGTAATGAATTATAGGAATTTCATAATTTGCTTATCAAATTAAGATTTTTAGTAATTTCGAGTCAAAAAGTATAGAAAATTGCAAAGTTTTGGTTCTCAAAATACTAAAACTTTTGATTTTTGCCATTTATTTGTTTTAATTTAGTAAAAAGGAGTTGATGATATGAGTAAGTTGATAAACCCTCCAGAATATGTAAATCAGTTGATAGAAAATAAAGATGTTGACCTTGTTAAAATTGTAACTGGCATAAGAAGATGTGGTAAATCTTCAATTTTAGACTTATTTCATAAGTATTTACTTAGTGTAGGTGTTAGTGAAAATAACATAATTCTTATGAATTTGGAGTCATTAAAATATAGAGATTTAACAGATTACTTTAAATTTTACGATTTTGTCAGCAAACATATAGCAAAAGAAGGAAAAAACTATTTGATATTTGATGAACTTCAAGTGATTTCTCATTGGGAAAAAGCAATAGAGTCGTTTAGACTTGATTATGATGTTGATATTTATATCACAGGATTAAACGCATATTTATTATCAAGTGAGTTTTCAACCTTACTTTCTGGTCGTTTTGTAGAAATTAAAGTTTTACCTTTATCATTTAAGGAGTTTTTAACTTTCTATTCGTTTGATGAAGGAACCTCAATTGAAGATAAATTTCAAAAATACTTACAATTCGGTGGAATGCCAATTCTTAAAGAATATAATTTTAATGAAACGAGAGTAAATCAAGCATTAGAAGGTATTTATTCAACAGTTGTTTTACATGATATTATTCAAAGAAATGATGAGTAAATCAAAAAGTCCTTCAAAAAATTATGCTATTTTTATGCTCTAATATTGGCAGCATCACATCACCAAATAATATTGGTAATGTGCTAACACAAGAAGGCGAAATAGATTCAAAAAAAGGCAAAGTGATAATAGGTAAAACAGTAAGAAAGTATATAGAACTTTTGAAAAGTGCTTTTATTTTCTTAACTGTTGGAAGATATGATGTTAAAGGAAAACAACTCTTAAAGACATTGGAAAAGAATTATATAATTGACTTAGGTTTTAGGAATATGCTTTTAGGTTATCGAGATGCTGATAGAGGACATATTCTTGAAAACATAATATTCTTGGAACTTATAAGAAGAGAATACAAAGTATACATTGGCAAAGCTGGAAATACCGAAATTGACTTTGTAGCAGAAAAGTCAAATGAAAAGCTATATATAAGTAACTGAAAGTCTTTCACAAAAAGAAACATTAGAAAGAGAACTTAGACCACTTAAACTTATTAAAGATAATTATGAGAAAATCATACTTTCTATGGATAAGAGCTATATAACATCTTATGATGGAATAAAAACGATAAACATAATAGATTGGTTACTTAAAGATTAAATAATTAAGTATTCGTTAAAAGCTAATATTTTTTAAAGGAAAACAATTGTAATTAAGGTAAAATAGCATCAGTTAGTAATGATTGGTGCTTTTATTATGATAAATAGTATAGATAAAGTAACAAAATATTAAATAGATGACATTTTTATTACTATCGTAGATTTGACTACATTAAAGTTATCACTACGTATCTTTGCTGTAGGCCTCTATAAAATTAAATATTTATTTAAAAACAATATTTTCTCGATATCATCGTATATTTCAATAATATAGGATGGACTTTAGTTAATAATTCTTTTTTAGACTTTTTTTAATGTATTTAACAATTATATATGATAACTTCTCCTATTTTGTTGTATAGTATGTAGAAGTGGGGATAAGAAATGATAAAAGCTATTTTATTTGATTTAGACAATACATTATTAGATTTTAATAAAGGTGAATATGATGCTTTAAAAGTAATTTATGATGATTTAAATATTCCTTATAACGAAGATACTATTAATTTATTTATAAAACATTCTGGGTATTGCTGGGGTGAGTTAGAAAAAAATAAAATGTCTTTAAATGAATGTAAACGTAATCGTTGGATTTATTTTTTTAATGATTTAAATATAAAAGATATTGATATAGATGAAATAACTGATAAGTTTTCCAATGAGTTAAGTAAAGGTCACTATTTAGTGAATAATGCATTAGAAACATTAGAAAGATTATCAAAAAAATATAAAATTTATATAATTACTAATGGAGTATCTTTTATTCAACATAGAAGAATAAAAGAATCAAAAATTGAACCATTTATTAACGGTATGTATATATCAGAAGAAATAGGCTATTTTAAACCTAATAAAGAATATTTTGATTATGTATTAAATGATATTGGATTATCTAATAAAGAAGTTATAGTTATTGGAGATTCTTTAACAAGTGATATACTAGGAGCAAATAGTTCTAATATAGATTCTATTTTATTTGATAATAATGATATTTTTAAAAATTATGGAGGAAAACGAGTAACAAATTTACTTGAAATTTTTAATTATTTATAATTAATTCCAATAAAATTTAAATTTTTATCGTATTAATAGTGTATGCATATAGATGAAGTAAGACTCAAAGAGTTGCTAAGAAAGATGAAAGACAACAACATGTCTTACTTTGATGAGTTTTATAATACGACAAAAGTATTAATATACTCAAATATTTACTCCTATGTAAAGAATCAAGCAACGAGCGAAGATCTATTACAAGAAACTTATATTAAATTCCTATCTAATCTTAATGATATAAGTGAAGAGAAATCGATTATTGGATTCCTACTAACGATTAGTAAAAATATATCATTAGATTATATAAAGAAATTTAGTAGAGTGAATTATGGTGATGATTATGAATATGTTAGTGAAGATTCGAGTTTGATTGACAAAGATTTAATACTTAAAAAGATAAGAGATATCTTAAATAAAAAGGAAGTAGATATATTTATATTACACGTACTAGGCGATTTAGGTTTTAATGAAATTGCTGAAATTCTAAATAAGCCATTAGGCACAGTATTATGGTCTTATAACAATTCAATTAAAAAATTGAGAAAGGAGCTTAAACTATGAAGAAAGTAGATGATAGAGATATTATCAATATCATGAATAGTAAAGATTGCAATATTCATTTAACTTCAAATATGATCTTAGATGAATTTAAAAAGCGAAATATTAAGCAACAAGAAACAACAGCAAAAAGAAAGAAAATAGCTTGGTTTAGCGGGGTTTTTGGTGGATTAACAGCAGTTTTAGCTTCTTCGATTATCATTGGAGTAGTTGTATCTAATAATAATTCTAATGAACATACAAACTTTGTAACTCCAGATAAAAATAGCGAATTATATAATGAATTAGTTTCATTTGCTAATTATAACGAAAAGACTTCTTTTGCTAAAAAAATGAGAAGAGCTAAACAAGATGATTCCTCTGTTGATCAAGATGGATTTAATTATTTAACAAAAAATTTTGATGATTATTTCAATTTTATTAACGGTTATTTAACATTTAATAGTGATTCACTTAAATCTACAAATAATTTATTAACTGACAAAAAAGTCTTTGATGTTAAAGGTGCTAAAAAAGAATATAAATACGAAAGTATATATACATATAATAATAAAGAAATTTTTAGATTATATTATAATGATCTTTCTAAAATTACAGATGATGATGAATATAAAGTTAATTTAGAAGCTATTTATATTACTAAAAATATTACATATATTACTAATATTTCTAAAGAAGTAGAAAACAAAGATAATGAAAAAGAAGAAGAAATTGGAATTACTTTTATTAATTTAAATGATGAAAATGATGTCTTCACTACTAAGAAAGAAAACGAAGTTGAAGGAGATGAAGTTGAAAATTCTTATAGCATCACTTCTTATTCATCTTATCAAAACTATTTAGATGGTAATTTCTTAAGTAAAATCAAATTTGAATATGAAATTGATAATAAGAATGATAAACAATTTGGACTTAGTATCGAAACTCCTCATTCAGAATTAGAATTTAGTAATATTATAAAAGAAGAGAATAAATATACATTTGATGCTTCAATTGAAACTCCTTTATATAGCTTTTCTATTAAAGGAATTGTCTTAGAAATATTAAATGATAATAGTCGTTCTTACTCTTATAAAGATTTATTTAAAAATATTTTAAATTTATTCCAATAAAATCAAATAGTTAATCGTATTAATAGTAAATAAAGGAGAAAAAAATTATGAAAAAGAATTTATTAATGTTATCTAGTTTACTTGCATTAGGAGTTATGGCAACAAGCTGTGGCACTGGTTCTGGAAATCAACCTAATAATGAAAACACTATGCCAATCGAAGCTGTTACTTCAATGAACTTGTTAAGTAAAGCTACAAATAATCAAACAAAGAAAGGTGCTAAATCATTATCAGATATCGATATTTCTCAAGTAAAAGCAGTTTTACCACAATTGGATTTACTTCTTGAAAATGGATATACATTTGATTCAACTACAACTGAATTCAATGGTTATATAAACGATAGTGCTATTCAATATGAATTTAAACAAGAAATTAAATTCAAAGATGAAGCTGATAAAGAAGCAGTCTACACACTTTATTACAACCAAGGTATTACTAAAGAAAAAGTAGATGAAGAAGATAATGAAATTAAAACAAAGTCATTTATCACAGGTATTGCTACTACTAATGGAGAAACTTATTTCAACTTTGAATCTAAAGTAACAACTGAAAAAGAACAAGATGAATATGAAGAAAAAACATCATTTAAACTTTTTGTAGCTGAAGATTCTTATATTAAAGTAAGCCAAGGATTAGAAAAAGAAGGTAATGAAGTTGAAACTAAATTCCATTACGTAGTCGTAAATAATGGTATTACATATGTTGATTATTCAATTAAAATTGAATATAACAAAAATAATGATAAAACATTAAAATACGAATTAGGCGATAAAGAATTTAAATTCACTAAAACAACTGATAAAGAAACAAATAAAACACTCTACGTTTTAAAATATGAAGATGAATCTTTAGGTATTGAATTCAAATTAACTTTTGAAAAAGTCGTAGCTGAAGATGGAACTGTAACATTTAATTTACTCACTTCTTATACAGATAAATAATTAAATAACTTATAAAAAGCAATAAAGTCGAGGTTAACCTTCGACTTTTATTTTTAGAAAAAATAATTGGTTTTTGCAGACTTTTTATTGAAAAAGAGTAGTATTTTATTTATTAATAGTATCTAAACTATCACTTTGAACCATTAATTTATAATTATTTTTTAAAACTAATATCATTGGTACAATCATTATTAAAGTAGCACTTATCCAAGCTAAAGGATCAGCAAAACATGTTGAAATATAAGCAAAATTACTAGCAGTTGAATTAATAGGTCCACCATTAACTAATCTAGGTAAAAAGATACATAAAATACTTCTAGCTAACATTTCACCAATTCCAGCTAAGAAAGGGAATAATGGTCTATTTAAACCACTTAAACTATTTCTTAATAAAATTAATACCATCAAGAAGAATCCTAAAGGTAATGTTGAATATAAATATAAATTACCATATTTAATAACATCTTTAGTAACTTTACTACCATCTAAGAAAATATATAAATAAGCACCATTAATAGACATTAAAGCAAAAATACCAGCTAAAATTATCCACATAGCTAGCCCTAAATAAAATAAAATGTTAAATCCTTTATTAATACGATCATATTTTTGAGCACCATTATTTTGACCAAAATAAGTAATAGCACATGCTCCTAATGAATTAAATGCACTTACTAATATCATTATTAATTTACAAGCAATAGAATAACCAATTTGAACAGGTTGATTACTTACCATATTACCACTAGGATCATAATCAAATGCAATGACAGCCATTTGCATTATTACAATACCAATTTGTAAAATTGAAAAATTAAATCCTAAAGGACATCCATTCTTTAAATGCTCAAGAATAAATTTAAAAGAAAATTTAAAATCAGACTTTTTAATTCTTAAGAAAGGATATTTTATATAAGCATAAATAAAACAACCGACTGCAGCGATTAATTGTGATAAATTAGTAGCCCAAGCACTACCTGCAACACCTAATTTTAAAGGAATTATAAATAATAAATCTAAGAAAACATTAATAACTGTACCAACAACTAAGAATAAAAATGGAGTAAAACTATCTCCAAGAGCTCTTAAATTAGCAACAATTAAGTTGTAAAACATTTGGCAAACAATACCTAAATATATAATAAATAAATAATCATGAGCAGATTGATAAACAGCTTGTTTTGAAGGATCAGTAGGACTTTCTTTAATATCCATAACAGCTAATAAATTATCAGTTAATAAACAAAAAGAAATAGTTAAAATAACAGTAATAGCAATACTTAATATAATTTGAACAAGAAAACTTTTTCTAGTTCCATTTTCATCTTTTTTACCAATTAAATTAGCAATAACTACTGAAAATCCACTAGTACAGCCAATTGCAAATTGTAAAGCAATATTACATAAAGGCGCTGCATCATTAATTCCAGATATTTCAGCGTTTGATAAAGTTTTACCAACAATAATTGCATCAGTTAAAGAATATAATTGTTGAAATACCAAACTTAATAAAATTGGAATTAAGAATATTATAATATTCTTTAATATACTTCCTTTTGTTAGATCTATAGGATTGAATAAATTTCTAAACTTAATTAATAAACTCATATTTTTCACCGTAGTTTATTATAGAAATTAGTTATTGCCTGTCAACAATAATAATATAAGAAATTTATGATTGTGTCCCTTTGTTGTAGGTCTCCCCATAATTAAATACAATTAAGTATTACTTCCAAAAATCATATTTGCAAGTAGTTTTCTAGTTTGAAGTGTAAAACTATTTAAATTTACATTATAAGTTTTATCAACATCAAAC
>JALEXS010000023.1 GCA_022780025.1 Mollicutes bacterium
CCTTAAACAGTCAACGCTGTATGGTTATAGAAACAAATCCACAGCAGATTCATTATACAATAGATGGAGATCTTTTCCAACATTCTCAAGAAAGGAGAAATTCTAAATTACTCAATTATTGAGATAAATTTAGAATACAAGGTTTTTTATGTTAAAAAATGTTAAGAAAAGAAAAAATATAACATCTCAAGATAAAAAGACTTTGCCTTATGATAAAGAATTTAAAGTCCAAAAACTTAAATTCTTAGTTATTATTGTTAATAAATATCAAGGTGATTATTACGTTAATAAGTTATTAAAACTTGGAGTATCTGCTTGTTTTATGGCTAATGGTTATGGAACGGCTACTAGAGAAATTTATAGTGTTCTTGGTGTTGGTGAAACTAAAAAGGATGTAGTATTTGCTCTTATTAGTGAAGATAAAATAGAACAAGTATTATCTATTATTCAAAATAAATTTAATGTATCTAATAACGCTAAAGGTGTTGCTGTTACATTTAAAGTTGATTCTATTATGGGAATCTTATTATATAGATTCTTTACTGATACAAAAGAAAATATAAGAAAGGGTTAAGATTATGGAAAATAAAAGTGCTTATTCATTAATTGTTGCTATTGTTAATAATGGCCATACTGATCTTGTAATGGAAGGTGCAAGAAATGCTGGTGCTAGAGGTGGCACAGTAGTTCATGCTAGAGGTACAGGCAATGCTGAAATAGAAAAATTCTTTGGTTTTTCTATTCAACCTGAAAAAGAAATGGTTCTAATTATTGTTGATAATGAAATTAAAGATAAATGTTTAGAATCTATTTATCAAGTTGCTGGTTTATCTACTGCAGGACAAGGTATTGCATTTAGTATGCCTGTTGAAGATGCAATTGGATTATCTCCAATTGAAGAAAGTTTAACAAAAGAAGAATAATTACTTCATTGTTAATTTTTTTAAAGCGTTCTTTTTAATATCAAATAAGGCTGATAAAGCAATTACAGCATCTTTATTTGAAAGTCCGTTATTTATTAACTTATTATAAAGTTCTGATATTGATTCATCGTCAATAGAAGAACTTTTTTCTTTATTATTACCTTCTACAATTAATACCATTTCGCCAATTAAGTTATCTTCAATTTTACTAGCTTCTAATAAATTTGTTCTAATAAACTCTTCGTGAAGTTTAGTTAATTCACGACATATTGTTATTTTACGATTTCCAAAAATTTTATATAAAGATTTTAATGTATCATATATTTTATGAGGCGACTCATAAAATATAATAGTGTATGGAAAATTAATTAAGTCTTCTAATTCCCTCTCTTTTTGCGAAATTTTAGGATCTAAAAAACCATAAAACAAGAAATGTTTTGTTTCTAATCCACTTGCAATTAAAGCAGTTAAAGCAGCATTTGCTCCAGGTAAAGGTATAATATTAATATTATTTTCAATACATTTATTTAATAATAAATATCCCGGATCTGATATACAAGGCATACCAGCATCACTAGAATAAGCAATATTCTTACCATCCAATAAATCAGAAATAATTTTATTAGATGCTGTCAATTCATTATGCTCATGGCATGAAAAAGTAGGTTTATCTATGCCTAATAAATGTAAAAGTTTTGAGGTATTTCTAGTATCTTCACAGGCAATATAATCGACTAAATTATAAATTTCTAAAGCTCTAGAAGTAACATCTTTTAAATTGCCGATTGGGGTAGGAACTAAATATAAAGTGCCAATATTATTTCTTTGCATTGTCGTTTTTCTCAGGTTGCTTTTGATTATTTTGATTGTTGTTTACTTTATTTTTGTTCTTATTGAAATGTTGTTTATTTTTATTTGGTCTATTTTGATTGCTATTTTGATTGTTTTGCTTGTTTTGATTATTATTTTGGATATTTTGCTTATTATTATTTTTATTTGGTTGATTATTTTGCTTGTTATTTGCTTGATTAACAGGCTTATTATTGTTGTTATTTTGTTGTTTGTTATTATTATTTTGTTTATTTACATTATTATTTTGAACGTTCTTTGGAGCATTATTGTTTTTATTAGTATCTTGCTTTGGTGTTTGAAAAACTTTCTTTTCAATTTGCTTATTTTTTGGACCTAGATCAGATATATTAATAAAGTTTACATTTTCTTTATTTTCAATTTTTAAGACTTTTGTGAATAAATTAATGCCAGTAATTTTATAATCTTCACCCATATAATTAATAGTACTATTTAAAGGTGGGAATTGTTTTTTAAGTTCGGTATATTGATCATCTTCATATTTTAAGCAGCATAATAATTTTCCACATTGCCCACTTAATTTAGGAATATTAATTGCAAGCATTTGGTTTTTTGCACGATTTAATGAAATACCTTCAAATGTTGTAAAAAAAGTAGTACAGCATAAAGGAAGTCCACAAACGCCAATACCTCCGATGAGTTGAGCTCTTTCTCTACTGGTAATTTGCTTTAACTCGATTCTACAATGTAATTGAGAAGCTAAAATTTTTAATAATTCTCTAAAATCAATTCGATCATCACTTGAATATGTAAATAATATTTTAGCTCTATCTAATGTATATTCTGCAGAAATTAAACGCATATTTAGATTGAGTTTTTCACTTTCAGTGGTGAATATTCCAGCAGCTTCATCAGCTAATTTTTTATTTTCTTCTTTAAGAACTAAATCACTTTTAACAGCTCTTCTTAAAATAGGTTTAATTTCTTTATCAAAATTTAAACCAGACATTAGCTTAGGACCTACTGCAACTCTTCCAATTTCTTTTCCGATAGTTGTTTCAACAATTACATTATCATCCACGCTTAAAGCGTTAGTATCACAAGAGAAGTAATAGCTTTTATTGTTATTTTCAAATCTTACTGAAATATAATATCGATCCATAATTAAACCTCAAAAATCTTAACTAAAGTATGTAGAACTAATAAATTTGTATTCAAATTATAATTTAGCTCATTACGTGCGTTCATAATAACTAAAATTGCATCATCTAAATTACTAATAGATACAATTAAGTCTTCTAATATTTTAACATAACTTGTGAGTAAAGTTGTTTTATTAATTTTATATTTTAATGCTTCTTTAACGAAAACTACTAATGAATCAAAGAAAAATCTAGTTTCTTCTTTAGTTTTTAATTTTGGAATAATATTAGATTCTATAATAAATCTTAATTCATCTTTATTTAATACATTATTTAACATTTCGATTAAATCTTTTTTACTTGTTAAATAATCATCATTTTTAGATTCTTCATTTATAGTTGAAGGATCATTATAAAAATAAGATAAAATTTCTGCATCATCTTTATTAGTACCTAAGTTTATTGAATCTGCTATTAATTTTTCTTGATTTAATAATGAAAAATTAATAATTTCAGTTCTACTTAATATAGTAGGAAGTATTCTAAATTTATTTTCAGTTGTTAAAATGGCATAAGTATTTTCTGGTGGTTCTTCTAAAAATTTTAATAAAGCATTAGAAGCATCAACAGTCATATTCTCTATCAAATTAATGATATAGATTTTAATACTATTTTTTTCAGAAGAAGTTTTTGAAAAATTATCAATGATAAAATTAATATCATCTTTTTTAATAGTATTTTCTTTACCATTTATGATTATTAGATTTCCATAATGTCCATTATCTATACGGTGACAAGTAGAACAATTATCACAAGCAAAAGGATTGTGATTCTTACAAATCATTGATTTAGCTAAATATTTAGCAACATCTAATAATGGAGTTCCAATAGAACCATTAAGTAAATAAGCATGAAAAAAAGAATTTCTTTCTAATGCGTTTTTAAAAATTTTATATGGGATCTGCTGGTTTTTTTCTAAATAATCACTTATTTTCATTTAATTTATTTAATATAATTTCTAGTGTAGTGCTATAAACTTCTTCAATAGATTTTGATGCATCAATGATTTGATATCTATCTTTATTTGTATCTGCTAAATATAAATAAGCATCTCTTACTCTATTATAAAAATCTATTTTTTGTAAATCCAATCTATTAATTTCTCTTTCACTATTCTTAGCAATTCTTTTTAATCCTAATTCTGGATCAATGTCAAAAAGAATTGTCAAATTAGGTAATGAATTTTCAGTAGCAAATAGGTTAATGTTTAATACATTTTCAATACCAAGTCTTTTACCACCGCCTTGATAAGCTAAAGAACTATCAACGAATCTATCACAAATTACGATTTTATTCTCTTTTAAAGCAGGGAAGATTTTTTCAACTAAAAGCTGTCTACGACTAGCAGCAAAAAGAAGTGCTTCACATCTATCGTCAATTTCAGTATTGGATTTATCTAAAATAATATTTCTAATTTGCTCACTAATTTTAACGCCACCTGGTTCTCTAACGTGTATAACATCAAAATTCATTGATTTAAGTTTTTCATAAATCATATTAATGATCGTTGTTTTGCCACAACCTTCAACACCTTCAAATGTTATAAACATTATTTTTCCTCCTTAATTGACGTTCTATTTTCTAATGATTTTTTTAATGTATAAGAATCTGTATAATCTAATTGACCACCAATTGGCATTCCAAATCCAATTCTAGATACTTTAACATTTTTATTTTTTAAAATTTCAGCTAGATATAAAGCAGTAGTATCGCCTTCAATATTTGGATTAGTGGCAATAATAATTTCTTTAATATCTTCTTTATCAATTCTATCTAAAAGTTCACTAATTCTTAAATCTTTAGGAGTAACACCATGATATGCAGATATTTCACCATTTAATACATGATATACGCCATGATAAGTTCCAATTTCTTCAAATGCTAAGACATCTTTAGAATGACTTACAACAATACAAGTAGAATGATTTCTATTTTTATCTTCACATATTGAACAAATGTTATTTTCGGTTAAAACTCCACAAATTGGACATTGATGAACTTTAGTAGAAACGTTTTCTATAGCGTTAATTATTTCATCGATTTCACTTTTATCCATGTCTAAAAGAGCATAAGCCATTCTTTCAGCAGATTTAGATCCAACCGATGGGAATTTTTTGAAAGAATTTGTTAAATCAATAATTGATTTAAGTTCTTTCATTAAAACCCGAATCCTCCAGGCATTTTAAATTTATTAGCAATTTCGTTTTCTGCATCACCGATTTCATCTTTAATGTGATCATAAGCTAATTTAATCATATCACTGACCATTTCAGCATTATCTTTATCTAAAATATCTTTATCAATAAATTCAAGATTAACAAAAGTCATGTCACCTTTTAAAGTTAATTTGATAGCACCATTAGCAGTATAAGAAAATTCTTTTTCTTCTAATAATTTGTGTTCTTTTTCATATTGTCTTTGTAATTTTTGCATGGATTGAACCATTTGTTGCATATTCATATTAATCAATTTCCTCCTCTTGAATATCTATTTTTTTAATTTCATCTATTTTTGGTAATTTGTTTACTTGCGATAAGCTTAAGTATAATCTTCTAATATCTATATATCTACTACGACTTAAAGCGTAAACAAATAATTTTTTCTTGCTTATATTTCTTAATAATGTTGAGAATAAATTTTGATTGTCTTTAACATTTATTTTTTTAGCATCATTATCAAAATTACTTACAACTAATATTTCGTTTTTTGTCAATGCAAATATGGAAGTATCTATTAATAATTGAGCTGCTTCATTATATGTTGGGTCATCAATATATTCTTCTAATTTATCTTTAAATATATTTGCTAAATTTGTACGTTCATCCTTATTTGCAGTTACTAATATCTTAATTAAGTTATCATCATCAATATAATAAGATAAACCTTTACGTGATAATTTAGAATTATCTTTAGGTTTTGCAGGGTCATGATAAAAATTAGGGGTTTTTGAAATTTCCTTTTTAGGTTCTTCAACCTCATCTAAAGGATTAAATATATCGATTTCCTTTTTAATAACTATATTTTCTTTAATAGGAGTAGAAGGCTCGTTTTTTATTTCAACAGGTTTGATAGTTGGAGTCTCTTCTTTTTTAATTTCTTGAACTATAGGTTTATTTACTACTATATTTTCAATAGGCTTTTTGTCAACAATAGGAGTTGGCTCTTCTTTTTTAGGAAGAGTTTCAACAACTGCTTCTTCATTAACTTCATTAGTTTTAAATAAATTTAATAATTTTAAAATATAAACTTCAAATGTGAAATTAGGATTACTTGTAATTTTAAATTCTTTTTGACAATCCATTAATAAGAAGATCATTGAATTTAATTGATTATCAGTAAAGATAACAGATAATTCTTTAACCATATTCTTATTAGGAGTATTAACAAGATCGAAAGTATTAGTTTTTCTATAAATTAATAAATCTTTTAATAAATCTAATAATTCACTAGTTAAACGTAAAATATCAACATTTTTATTAATAAAAGCTTTTATTTTATTTAATACTAATAAAGTATCACCTTGTCTAATAAATTTTAAAAAGTTTACTTTTTCGACTAAACTACATAAGCCAAAGATTTGTTCAATATCGTTAGCTTTAATATAAGAGGAAGAATAAGCAATAACTTGATCTAAAATACTTAAAGCATCTCTAGCGCCACCATTAGCTAATTCAACTAATATATTAATAGCTTCATCATCAGCTTCTATATGTTCTTTAGATAAAACTCCTTCAATTAAATAAGATAAATCATTATCATCTATTTTTTTAAAGTCATAACGTTGGCATCTAGATACAATTGTTGGAAGTAATTTATAAGGTTCAGTAGTACACAAAATAAATACTACATATGATGGAGGTTCTTCTAAAGTTTTTAATAAAGCATTAAAAGCATTATTAGTCATCATATGAACTTCATCGATAATATATACTTTATATCTACCTTTAATAGGAGCATATTTAACTTTATCAATTAAATCTCTTACTTCATCAACACCACTATTACTAGCAGCATCTATTTCGATAATATCTGGATGAGAACCAGAATTGATAGAAGTACAACTATCACATTTATTACAAATATGTCCGATGCCTTCTTCACAATTTAAAGCCTTAGCAAATAATCTAGCTACACTAGTTTTACCAGTTCCTCTAGGTCCTGAGAATAAATAAGCATGAGAAATTTTATTAGCATTCAATGCATTTTGTAATGTTTTAATAATTGGCCTTTGGCCAACAATTTCATCAAATGTAGTTGATCTATATTTTCTATATAAAGCTTTATAAGACATAATTTTTCCTTCTAAAATTATACAATATTAGAATATTTATTTAAACAAAAGTCTTTATATTACTTGTAATTCATAATAAAATTAATTAGGAGTATTTATGAAATTTTTAAAAAAGTTATTAGTTAGTATTTTTTCAATCGTTGTAGTTGCTGCTATTATTGTTGTTTCAGGTTATTTTATTATTAAAAAGAATTATGGAATAGATCTTTTAAATACATATAAGCAATTAAGTATATTATCTAAAGAAGTAGATAAATCAAAATTAATCACTAATGGTTATGATGATAGTGATTTATTAAGTATGGAAGAAACTTTAAATAATAAAACTAATGGTTTTATTTATCGTGATGAAAATGGTAATTTAAAAATTAATTATGATAAACCAAGTATTTTTAATGATGATATTTCTTTGACCGATAAACAAGTTGCTGCTTATGCTCAAAAAGCTATTGAACAAGAAATGAATAGCAAAATTACAGTTGGTAATTATGAATTTGGATTAGAACTTGAACAAATTGATTTTTCTAATATAAAAGATGGTAATTGTTTATTTAATGTTATTATTAAACTTGATTTAACAAGTTTAGAAACTACTTTAAGTAAATTTCCTTATTCTTTAGTTAAAAAATATATTCCTAAATACTTATATATATCAAGTAATGTTAATGTTAATAAAGGTAGTAAACCATTTGAATATGATACTATTTCTGAATATTTAACTATTAATAATTTAGAAAAAGAAGATTCAAAAGAATTAGTAACTACTTTAAATACTATTTTAAAAACTGGAACTTATGATGATCTAAATTTAAAGATTTCTAATGAAATTCTTTATAATTTAATAGGTGATGAAGAACATAATGGTTTAGCTTATTCATTAAAAAATGTTGGAGCTAAAGATTATACATTCTCAACTATTAGTAATGTTGATTATTTTGTAGTCAAAACTGGATTATTTTAATCCTTAGTTATTTTTTCAATATTATATTTATTAATTTTAATTAAAGAATTAGAAGGAACACTTTTTGTTATAAAAACATTAGAGCCAATGATTGTGTTTTTACCAATTATTGTATCTCCACCAAAAATAGAGGCACCACTATAGATAGTAACATTATCTTCAATAGTAGGGTGTCTTTTCTTATTTTTTAATTCTCTACCATCTTTTAAACTTAAGGCACCTAAAGTAACGCCTTGATATAATTTTACATTATTTCCAATGATACAAGTTTCGCCAATAACTATTCCAGTACCATGATCTATAAAGAAATTTTCTCCGATTGAGGCACCGGGATTTATATCAATTCCTGTTAAGGAGTGAGCATATTCACTAATAGTTCTAGCTATAAAATATTCTTTATTAATATAAAAAATATGAGCAATTCTATATGAAGTAATAGCTTTAAATCCTGGATAAATAAGAATAACTTCACTAATAGAATTACATGCTTGATCGCCATTATAAATAGAGATAGCATCTTTCATTAAATTTTCCTTTAAAGCCGCTATTTTTATAAAAAAGTCTTCAAAACTCAACTTATTTTCAAGTTTTTGATCTATTATTTTATTATAACTAGCCATTAATTCATTGATTTTTTCTTCATATAATGTCTCATTTATTTCATCATAATAATATTTAAAAAATAAAAATTTGATAGTTAAATTATAAAAAGAAATTATATCTAAATATTTAGATTGTGTTGCTTCAGGGGCATCTAAAATAAGTTTATTATAAAAATCTTTATTCATATAAACCCTCTACACTTAAATATCTTTCACCGTTATCAGGAAGAATAATTACAACATTTTTATTTTTATATTTTTCTTTATCTAAAGTTAAACTAGCTGCTAAACTAGCACCACTAGATATACCAGCAAATATACCTTCAATTCTAGCTAACTCCCTGCTCATTTCGTAAGCATCATCATCTTTAATGTCAATTATTCTATCAATAATTTTTTTATCTAATAAACTAGGTATAAAATTAGCACCAATACCTTGGATTTTATGTGGGCCTGCTTTATTTTCTGTTAATAAAGGACTAGAAAAAGGTTCAACTCCTATAATCTCAACACTTTTTAAAACTTGTTTAAATCTTTCTCCTATACCAGAAATTGTTCCACCAGTACCAAATCCAGTAATTAATACATCAACTTGTCCATCTAAATCATTTAATATTTCATTAGCTGTACCATTAAAATGAGCTAATGAATTTGCTTTATTAGAAAATTGAGATGGAATAAACGAATTTTGAATCTCACGAGCTTCTTTATTAGCAGCATCAACGCTCCCTTTCATACCTAAAGATTTAGGAGTTAAAAAAACTTCTGTTCCGAATGCTTTCATCATTTTTATACGTTCTGTTGAACAGTTTTCAGGCATATAAACATGAAGTTTTAAATTAAAATAAGCACAAACCATAGATAAACCAATACCAGTATTACCACTAGTTGGCTCGATTATTAATGTTTGATCATTAATTTTGCCTTCCTTAAATCCCTCATTAATCATACTAAAAGATGGGCGATCTTTCACGCTGCCAGTAGGGTTAAATCTTTCAACTTTTGCAAATAATTTAAATGGAAGATTATACTTTCTTTCAATTTTATTTAATCTAACTAAAGGTGTATTTCCAATTGTTTCAATAATACTATTCTTATAATTCATAAACATATTGTAGAGTGTAAAGTCATTTTTGTTAAATAATATACTCAATTAATTAATAAAAATTCGAATAAAAGTTTTATTAGCTTCCTTTATTTTTAATAGATATGTAAAATAATTGAGAGGTTAATTATGAAACAAATAAAAGTCGCTGCTGCAATAATAATTAAAGATAATAAAATATTTGTAACGCAAAGAGGTTATGGGGAATTCAAAGATTGGTGGGAATTTCCTGGAGGAAAAATAGAGCAAGGTGAAACTAATAAAGAAGCTTTAGTTCGTGAAATAAAAGAAGAACTTGATGCTGATATAAATATTGATAAATTTTTAATGACTGTTGATTATACTTATCCTAACTTTCATTTATTAATGGATTGCTTTATTTGCTCGTTTAAAAATCCAAAATTCGAATTAATAGAAGCCGAAGCATATAAATTTGTAACAAAAGAAGAACTAGATAATATTAAATTTCTTCCAGCAGATTTAATAGTTGTAGAAGAACTTAAAAAGTCAATTTAATCCACAATTAAAGGCTTACTTATTAGATAATTATATAATTCACTTTTTACCGAATTCTTTAATTTAAATGGGAATCTGACAACTTTTACTTTTAAATTGGCACCATTTTCAGTCTCAAATGGATCACCATTTAGGCCAACTTCGCCTAAATAATAAAAGGAATTATCTTTATCTTTACTAAGTCCATTTTTATCAATCACACTATCTCTTTTAACAAATAATAAAACTCTTCCATCATTTTTTAGTAAATCAATAAGATTAATAATTTCCTCACTATTTAGAGTTCTTTTATTTCGTGAATCCCACATAAATGTGGTTGGAGTTATAAAGCAATCTTTATAATTTATTGAACTATCATCATCTAAATCTTTGTGATGTGTAACAAATATTGGAACTATCTTAAGTTTCTTAAAAATTTTATAACCATATATAGTTGATTCTTCATTTTTCAAATTATTTATAAGAAGGCAGACATCCTTTCTACTATATTTTTCAAATAATACAAAATTATTTATTGAATTATCAAAGTTAGAGAAATATCGATGATGGGAATATAAAGAATAATTAATAATTTCTAAGATATATTTTTTGAATGTATTATTCTTCATTAATTCTATAAACTCGTTTGTTAATTTAATCTCATTATTTTCTTTTTTACATATAGAAATAGGATGCATATTACTACTATTATTAATTCCAAAAGTAGTATTTAAAACACTTTCAACACTATTTTGAATTATTTCATCATAAGTATAAGGAATCTTTCTATTTTTATTTAAATTATTTCATATATTTATAAAGTCCAATTCATTATTGCCTAAGATTAAAGTTTTTAATAATAATGCATCATATATTCTTAATCCACTACCAATATTTCTAGACAAATAAGTGATTGTATCGTTACTTTCTTTATTTAAAATTACTTTTTCATCACCCATTTTAATTAAAAAATCATAATAGGAAATAAATCCATTTTGATAAAAATCTAAGAAAGATCTACCAGATAATTTACCTAATTTATCAAATTCAATAATAGTAGGTATTCTTCCTAATCTATGTTTGATATTTATATATTGTTCTTTAATTCTTCTTTTTTCTGTGTTATTAACTTTAGCTAGAGCTTCTATAATTCTTTTAGTAGAAATTTCGTCAAATTGAATGACACTACTTCCAGGTAAAACTGGATATAAATCTTTTTCATTATGCTTTTGACCTGAGTTTTTACTAGAAAAAGTTTCTGGTATTAAGAAATTTGACTGATAATTACCAATAAAATCAATAACTGTTAAGTATTCTTTATCAATATCTAAACGTAAACCTCTACCTAATTGTTGAATAAATATAATTGAAGATAAAGTAGGTCTAAGGAAAATAACTTGATTAATAGAAGGAATATCAATACCTTCATTAAAAATGTCGCATGTAATAATCATTTCTAAATATTCTTTATGAAAAATGTCGTTTTCTTCTAATAAACTAATAGCTTGATTTCTCTTTTCAATTGAATCTTCACCAGATAAAAATAAACATTTTATATTTTTATTATTAATTTTATTAGCTAATTCTTTACCTTCTTCTTTATTAGATACAAATAATAAACATTTTAATCTAGGACCTGAATAACCAAAATATTTTGAATTTTCAACAATTTTATTAACTCTTTCATCACAAGTTAAATATTTAAATTCAGTTTTATCATCTATAGAAATATTATTGATAAAAAGATCTGAAACACCAAAATAATGGAATGGGACTAACATATTAGCTTCTAAAGCATCATATAATCTTATTTCATATAAAATATTATTATTAAATACTTTATAAATATCATATCCATCTAATCTATCAGGAGTAGCAGACATTCCAAGTAAATATCTAGGTTTAAAATAATTAATTATTTTTTGATATAAAGTTTTTTCACCAATACGATGGCATTCATCGATTACAATAATATCGAAATAATCTTCCTTGAATTTGTTAAAATATTCTTTTTTGCCAAGCAAAGAAATAGTAGAAAATATGAATCTAGAATCATTAATATCATGATTATTACCAGTATATAAAGACATACTAATAGAGCCCCCAAATACTTTTTTATAAGATTCCATCGCTTGTTTTAATATATTTTCTCTATGAGTAATATAAAGTAATCTATTAACTTTAAATTTATTTATATATTTAATACCAAAAGCAGAAGCATAAGTTTTACCAGTACCAGTAGAAGATATTAATAAGCCTCTAGTGTCATTATTATTAATTGATTCATTAAGTCTATTAATAAATACCATCTGCATAGTATTTGGTTTAAATATCTCATATTCATTTTGTTTATTATTAATAGATTTTCTAACTTTTAAAGCAGCATTATATTCATTTTCATATTTATCTATAATATCTTTAATAGGAGTAGATAAATTCCAAATTCTATAGAATTCATCTAATATATTTTTAATTATTTTTCCATTTTTATTACCAATAATTAAATTATTCCATTCATTATTAGTAGTTAGAGCGCTTTGAGTTAAATTACTACTTCCAATAATTGCTTTATATTCATTATTTTTAAATTTAAAAATATATCCTTTAGTATGAAATCCAACATTATTAGAAGGATTAATATAAAATAATTTAATTTCAATATTTTTAAATTGTTGTAATTCTTTTATAGCTTTAGGTTCGGTAAAACCTAAGTAATTACTAGTGACAATTTTACCTTTTGTAGTAGGATTTTTATTTTCAATTTCTTTTAATATTTCTTTTAATAAATTAAGACCTGAATCTGTAATAAAAGCAATTGAAAAATAGAACTCCTCACAATTTAATAAATTCTCTTTAATAGAATAAAAAACTTTTTTAGGATTTTCTTTATTATTTGAATTATATATGAATTCAGGAGAAAAACTAGAATCAACTGAATTAGATTCATTAATATAAGCATTAATAAGATTTTCGATAATTAGATTATTATCATTATTTTGCATAACTTAAGCTTAAAATAGAATGGTAAGAAAAACAATGTAAAATTTAAAATTCGATTGATATTAAAATTAGTTAAATTGTTATAAAAAAAGGCTATTTTGTTTAAAAAGCCTGCAGAACAAGCATATTTTATCGAAATTTAATATGCATTATATGAGAGTAAATTAGTATAAACTAAAACGAAATAGTATACATCACAAATATTACTCGTAGAAAAATTAATGATATTAACGACAAATATTTAAGATTAATTGCTGCTTATAAATTTTTAGTTTTTTTGCTTAAATAATATTTTTTATTAAGTGACTCATAAAACTTATCTGAAAAAATATGAGATGCGATAACAATACATGTATCTTTTAAGTTTAAAAGTACTTTTTCAATTATAAGTCTATTTTCCTCATCTAATGAAGCAAAAGGTTCATCTAAAAGAATAAAGTTTGGGTTTGAATACAAAATACGTGTCAAACATATTCGCCTAGCTTCTCCTAAACTAAAATTTTGTTTTTCAGTATCGATTTTAAAATTGATATCTTCAAAGGAGTTATTTAACTTTAATTCATTGAAAATTTTATAAAATTTATTTTCATCAAAACTATCATTCAAAACGATATTATTTTTTATAGAATCGTTTAATAGAATAGGTTCTTGTGTTAATAACTTAACTTCATTAAAGTATACCTCGTCAGTTAAATCTCGCAGATCTAGTTTATTATTAATAATAATTTTTCCTTCATAAGAATCAATAATTTTAGAAATAATTTTTAAAAAAGTAGATTTTCCCGATCCGGATTCGCCAATAATACCAATATGATCACCAATTTTAAATTCAAAAGAGAAAGTATCAATTATTTTAGAATTTTCATTGTATGAAAATGAAATATTTTCACCTGTAATAATAGTTATTTTAAGTGGTTTATTTTCTTGATGATTGTTGGAATAATTTAGTAATTTTTTTATTTTTTCTCTAGTAGATTTTGTGTTATTCATAGATTTAAAAACAAATGAAATAACGAAAAATGGGGAAATTATTATACTACATATTTGTATAATAGAAACAATTTCTCCTCCGTTTATATTCCCTTTAATAGCTAGTGCAACAGCAATTGTATATAAAGAAATAAATAGTATTAAAGAAAGAACGCCATTTGCTTTTTCTAAAAATAAATCAAATCTAGTAGTTTTCATTTTTTGAGTGCTATACTCTAAATATTCTTTGTCAATATGAGCAATAAGAAACTTTTTGTAAGAAAACATTTTAGAAATAATAAAGAAATTTGATATATTGTTTATCAGTTTTATGACCAAACTATTCTTTTGAAACAAAGAAGTATAGTTAGAATTTATTTTCTTTTTGCTAAACAACATAATTAAAATTAAGATTATGATTGTTATAAAAATTGGAATAATGAAATAAAAACTAAGGAATGATAAATAAATTAATCCCAAAACAATAGAACAAGCAACACCAAAAAGTTGAAAAATATAAGAATAATAATTTCCAACTAAGTTTTCGACTTCGTTGTTAATGAAACTAGTTATTGAAGAAGGTGTCTCATTCTTCATAAACTCTGATGTATTTAATTCCAAGTATTTTCCTAACGAATCATGAACAATTTCTTCTCGTATTCTCTTTAATAGATTCGATAATAAATAAGAAGAAAGAAAAGAAATTAAATAATAACAAACAATAAAGCCAAAGCCAATTACAGCCAATAACCATAATGGATAATTATTTATCTGAAGAGCTCTATTCATAAAAAGCATGAATAAAAATCCTTGCACTACATCCATTATCGAAACCAAAAATATTGATAGAAGAGTAGTGAAAAATAGAAATTTATAACTGTTATTTAGACCTTTATATAAATATTTTAACATCTGCATATATACAAAATGCCTGTCATAAATTATTATGACAGGCAATGGAATTATGTTGTACTTTTACAACAAGCACCTAATCCAAAGCAACACAATCCAATCCCTATTGACATATTTTCATTTTATATAGCCTCCATAATTTCTTTAAGTGTAATTTCACCTTGTCTAATTAATATTATATTATCTCCATCTATTTTAATAATAGTAGATGGCATATTACTTTTTATATTGATTAGGAATTTCTATTTTGTAAAAATCATAAGCAAAAAGCTTATTAAACTAAATTTTTAAAAAAATATTTGTTATGAAAAGCTTATTTTTTAATTTTTGCGTTATAAATATCTAGAGGAACAAATTTATCTTTAC
>JALEXS010000012.1 GCA_022780025.1 Mollicutes bacterium
CTTCCTTTTGCTATACCTTTATTTAAGCATATTTTACGTAAATAAGCAAAATTATGACAACTTTAATGCAACAAATTTTGTGATAAAGACTAAATGGTCATTTTTTTAAAAATCTGTTGCTTTAAGTATGTCATCTAACAACTTTTTTTAAAAATTTTTTACAAACTATTTTTAGGCTTATTTTCATATCAAAATTTGCTAAAAGCGAGCCTAAAATCACTATTTTTTATTAATGTATTGTCTTGTAAGAGAAATTTTATTATTAGTTTCTTTAATAAAAATTAAAATAAATAAAATTCTTATTAATAAAAATGAAATAATAATAAAAAAAGATAAGCTTTTAACTTAGGCTCTGTGAAATTAAATGTGGATGAATTTTTTTATATACACATTTAATTTTACAGTTTTATAGTCTTGATAAAGAAAAAGATCTATATAATTAATGCAAAAAAAGAAATAAAAATAACTTTAGATAGAACACTTTTTTAAATTGGTATATGCCTTATTAATAATGATATAGTCGATATGCCAATTGATGGCGGAATATTCAAACAGTCAATTAAAATAATTATAAAAACTGTATAAAAATATAATGATTTAATCGTTTTAGAAAGGGTACTTTACAGATTATTATATATGGAAAGCTAGATATATAAAAAGGAAGTAGAATTACCTACTTCCTCGTACACATTAAATTTCACAGTTTTGTATACTATGCATTTTAAATACACAAATATACACACTTTATTTCACAGAACCTTAACTTATCCTTATTTATATATATTAAATATCTAAATTTTATTCAACGCCTACTATGAAACTATAAACAGGTTGTTTACCACTTCTTATATCACAATCAATATCTTTATAAGTTTCATTGAAATATTCACTAACTTCATTAAATTCTTCTTCTGTAATATCTTCACCAGTAAGAATTGTTAATATTGAACTATCTTCATCGATTAAACTTTTAACCAATTCTTTTAAGGCTACAATTTTACTATCATAAGAAGCAATGATATCTTTACTTTCTTTAATAGCCATAAATTCATCTTTATGAACACTGACGCCATTAATTTCACTATCTTTTATAGCAAATGTTACTGCACCACTTTTAACACTACTTAAAGCTTCGGTCATATTAGCGGTATTAGTTTCAACATCGAAATCGTTAGAGAAATTCATTGCACTAACAATTCCTTGCATAATAGTTTTACTTGGAATAACTATAACATTTACTTTATCAGCTAAAACATCTTTTGCTTGGTTAGCGGCTAATATAATATTTCCATTATTTGGTAAAATAAATACATTCTTTGCGTTAACTTTTTCAATTGCTGTTAAGAAATCTTGTGTAGATGGATTCATAGTTTGTCCACCACTAACTATATAATCAACATTTAATTCATTAAAATATTCATCAACACCTTCACCACTACTTGTAGCGATCAAAGCATATTCTTTTAAAGGTTTATTTTTAGGAGCGCTTAATGGAGCATTATTTAATTTAGCAGCTGCACTCTTTTCATTACTATTTTTATTTTGTTCATTAAATATAATCTCATTATGTTGTTCAGTCATATTTTCGATTTTAATTTTAATAAATTCACCGAAATTTTGAGCATAACTTAATATATTACCAGGATTCATTGTATGAACATGAACTTTAACGATATCATCATCTTGAACAACCACTAAAGAATTGCCATGACTATTTAAAACACTAGTAAATCTATTTTTTTGAAAAACTTTTTTAACACTATCAGGTCCAAGTCTCATGATAAATTCTGTGCAATAACCAAATTCTTCATATTCATCATCTGCTGCAACTTGAGCAGCACCTTTAGTTTCTACTACCGTTGCTTCATTTTTATCAATAAATTCGCCGTGAAGTGCACTATTCATACCTTCTAAAATCTTAACAAGACCAGCACCACCACTATCAACGACACCAACTTCTTTTAAAACAGGAAGTAAATTAGGAGTTCTTTTTAAAGATTCTCTAGCTTCAGTAAGCAAAATACTAAAAGCTTCTTCAATTGTCATATCTTTAGTAACACGATGAGATAATTCATCACTTGCTTCTCTAATGACAGTTAAAATAGTACCTTCAACTGGTTTAATAACTGCTTTATAAGCAACATTTTTACCAGAAACAAAAGCTTCACTTAATTCAAGTGCATCAACAGTTTTTTTATCTTTTAAACCTTCTGCGATACCTCTAAAAATTTGACTAGTAATAACACCACTATTTCCACGTGCGCCCATTAAAAGACCACGAGAGAATACTTTTGTTATTGTATATATATCAGTATCATTACGATTAGATATTTCTTTTGCGCCACTTTGCATGGTTAAGTTCATATTCATTCCAGTATCACCATCTGGAACTGGGAAGACATTTAATGCATCAACCTCAGGGTAATTATTATATAAATGGTTTGCGCCACTTATAAGCATCGTCTTAAAAATTTCACCGTTAATTTGTTTCATATAAAATACTCCGAAAAAGCATTATAAATCACGAAGTTCTTCAACATAGATATTAATTTTATTAAAAATAGGACCATATTTCTTATTAAGATTATAAGAAATGCCTTTATACAATTCGCGTACAACTTCGCTAATTTTAACGCCGTAAGCCATTACAACATGTACATCGACGACATACTTGTTTTTTTCTTTGGTTAAAAGTATACCCTCGAGGTAATTGTTTCTATTTAAAATAGTAGCCAACTGGCTTTTTAGTGATTTAACTTTAGTTAATCCAACAACTCCATATGTTGAACTACATACATCACCTATTAATTCTGCTATTTCTTTATCTTCAATTTTAATTTCAATGTTATTAACTACTTTACTATTATTTTCCATAATCAAAGGTATTATACCACATTTATAATTTTAACAATAGAGCAAAAAAATGCGCTAATATTGACATACTATAATTTTTATTTCAATTAAAAAATAAGCCTATAATCGAATAAAATTGATATTATCTCATTTTTTTAATAAAAATAATATTAATTATGTCTTTAAATATATGTCAATAAAAAGAGACACAACGCGTGTCTCTTAATTGACTTTTTACAATGAATTATTTAGCTTGAGCCATAACTTCTTCTGCGAAGTTATCAACTCTTTTTTCTAAACCTTCACCAACTTGGTAACGAACAAATTCTAATATTTCATTATGAGCTTGTTCTAAATATTGTTTAACAGTTTGTTTACCATCACCCATTAAGAATGCTTGGTCAAGTAAAGTAATTTCACTCATTTGTTTATTAACTTTACCTTTAATAATATTTTCAAGAGCAGCAGCTGGTTTGTTCTTTAATTTTTCGTCATTTTTAGCAGCTTCTAATTGAATCTTCTTTTCTGTTTCTAAAATTTCAGCTGGAATATCATCTTGTGAAATGTATTTTGGATTATTAGCAGCAATGTGCATAGCTAATTGTTTAGCAAGTTCAGGATTATTTTCTTTTAAAGAAACGATAACACTAATCTTACCACCCATGTGCATGTAGCTTCCTAAATTAGCACCACGTACATAAGTAAATCTTCTAAATGATAATTTTTCACCTAATTTAACAGTAGCATCAGTAAAGAATTGTTCAAGTGAAGTTTTTGCTTCTTCAGAACTTACAAAATCATTAGTTAAAACTGTATGAGCAACTTCAGCAACTAATTCTTTGAAAGGATCACTTTTAGCAACGAAATCTGTTTCACAGTTAACTTCAATAAGAGCACCTTTACCACATTTTTCGCAAACTTTAGCAAAAGTTAAACCTTCAGCTGCAATTCTATCAGCTTTTTTAGCTGCTTTAGCAATACCTTTTTCTCTTAACCAATCACATGCCTTATCGACATCATCATGGCATTCTTCAAGTGCATTTTTGCAATCCATCATGCCTGCACCTGTTCTTTCTCTTAAAACTTTAATTAATGCAATATTAGCCATAATTAACCTCCTTATGGTAATTTATTATTCAGCTTTTGGAGCTTCTTCTTTTTTTGCTTCGCCTTCAACTTTGTTTTCTGGCTTTTCAAATCTAGCGCGTCTTTCTTTTTCTCTTTCTAATTTTTCTCTTTGTAATTCACGTCTAGCTGCTAATCTTAAAGCATTTTCTCTATCTGCTTGTCTAATAGCGTCTTTCATTGTGACTTCATCGCCTTCATCTTTTGTATAAGCAACTTCTGGGAGTCCACCTTTAGCTTCAACAACAGCATCAGCTAATGTAGTAATGATTAATGCAACTGATTTTTGTGCATCATCATTTGCAGGAATTACATAATCAATTGGATCTGGATTACAATTTGTATCACAAAGTGCAAAGACAGGAATGTTTAATTTATTAGCTTCTCTAACTGCATTGTATTCACTAGTTGGATCAACTACGACAAGTGCGTTAGGAATCTTTCTCATTTCTTTAATACCTTCAAGGTTCTTTGAAAGTTTTTCTTTTTCTTTTCTTAAAGCTGCAGCTTCTTTCTTAGGTAAAGTAGCCCAAGCGCCTTCTAATTCGCTTGCTTCTAATTCTTTTAATTTTCTAATTCTTGTTTGAATAGTTTTGAAATTAGTTAAGATACCACCTAACCATCTGTTTGTGATATAGAAAGAACCACTTCTTAATGCTTGTTCTTCGATAATTTCTTTAGTTTGATCTTTAGTACCAACAAATAAAACTTTTCCGCCTTCTTCAACGATTTCTTTAAGTTTTAAATATGATGCTTCTAATCCTTCTTTTGATTTGTTTAAATCAATAATTAAAATTCCATTTCTTGGGCAATAAATAAATGGTTTCATTTTAGGATTCCATTTTTTTGTTTGGTGTCCATAGTGTACTCCAGCTTCGAGTAACTTCTTTAATGTAATGATTTGTGCGTTTGGATCATGGACTATTGTTTCCATAACGTTTTCTGTTTTTTCTTCAGTTTCAGGTACAGCAACCTCAATTTTTTCTTCGCTCATTTAAGAGACCTCCTATTTGTTAATCCTCCATTACTTCTAACCTCATCCCTTACAATAAATTGTAAGACTAGGATAAGGAATCCATAATGTGTGTATTCTTTTGCATTTAACTACAAAAGTATGCGTATTATATCATTTTTTATAAACGATATTCAACACTTTGTAATTCATTCATTTAAATTTTGTCAACTATTTGACTTTATCTTTATTCTTTAATGGGAAAAATTCATTATATTGTTCTTTCAATGTTTCTTTAGAAACATGAGTATAAATTTGAGTAGAATTTATTGAACTATGGCCTAAAATTTCTTGAATTGTTCTTAAATCTGCTCCTCCATCTAATAAATTAGTAGCAAATGTATGTCTAAGAATATGGGGATAAATATTAATATTAAGACCAGTTTTTTTAACTATTTCTTTCATAATATATTCAAGTCCTCTAGGTGTTAATTGTTCGCCTTTATAATTTAAGAAAAAGTAATTATTTGGACTCTTTTCATTTCTTTTTAATAATAATTTTTTTCTTAAATCTTTAGCATATATTATCATTGCATCTTTTGCTTTATTAGAAAAAGGTACTAATCTTTCTTTTTTACCTTTACCAAATACTTTTATATATCTTTCATTAAAATTGATATCAAAAATTTCTAAATTAATTACTTCGCTATTTCTTAATCCACTACTAAACATTAATTCAAGTAAAGCAATATCACGATTTGCTAATTCATCTTTTCTTTCAGAAGTTGCATCAATTAAGGCTTCAATTTGTGATAAATATAAAGTTTCTGGATATTTTACTTCTTGTTTTATCGATTTAAGGAATAAGAAAGGATTATCTTTTATATAATTTTCATCATAAAGAAAACGATAATAATGCTTTAAAGCACTAGTAATTCTTCTTATACTTCTACGACTTAGTTTTTTATCATTTAAACAATAAGAAATAAAAGACCTAATTAAATTTATATCAACTTCATCAATCGTTTTATTTTGTGTATAAATAAAGTCCTCAAATAAATCAATGTCTCTTTTATAATTTAAGACAGTGTAATCAGAATAATTTCTTAATCTTTTAAGATAATCTAAAAATTCACTTTCATATCTATTCATTGATTTGTTTTATAAATTTTTTAACCTCTAATAATGATCTATCAGCAACAACTTTTTTATCCATAGAATTAGCTCTATAAATAAGCCCATAATTAGCATTCATTGGAGCAAAAGAATTTAAACCAGTGTGAGATATATATCGAGTTAAAGCTCCAAGTACTGTATTAAAAGATATTTTATTATATTCAATACCCTTAAGTTTGAAATAGATATAATATGCTGCTAATAAGCCACTTGCTGCACTTTCAACATATCCTTCAACACCTGAAAGTTGTCCTGCTATATAAATATTATCATTAATTTTAAGACTATAATCATCATTTAAAACTTTTGGAGCAAAAACGTAGGAATTTCTATGCATTAAACCATAACGAACAAATTTAGCGTTTTCTAATCCTGGAATTAAGCTAAAAACTCTTTTTTGCTCTGGATAAGTTAAATTAGTTTGAAAACCAACTAAATTATAAAAATCACCTATTAAATCATCTTGTCTTAATTGAACTACTGCATAAGGAGTTACCCCATTAATTTCTAATCCTTTAGGTTTTAAAGGACCGTATTTTAATGTATCAATTCCTCTTGAAGCCATAACTTCAATAGGTAAGCATCCTTCGAAATATTGTTTATCAAATTCATGAAGTAATGCTTTTTTTGCATTTAATAATTCTTTAATAAAATGCTCATATTCTTCTTTATTCATTGGACAATTTATATAACTATCATCACCTTGTTCATAACGTGATTTATAATAAACTTTTGAAAAATCGATTGAATTTTTATAAACAATTGGGGCACTTGCATCGAAAAAACTATAAATTTGTTGGTTAGTTAATTTAGAAATTTCATCTAATAATTCTTTACTAGTTAAAGGTCCAGTTGTTATTAAAGTTATACCTTCTTTTATATCTTTAACATCTTCATAAATTATCTCAATATTTGGATTAGATTTAATTTTATTTGTAATATATTTAGCAAAAACTTCACGATCTACAGCTAAAGAATCACCAGCGTTAACTTCACTAACTTCACTTGCTTCCATCATTAAAGAACCCATTAATCTAATTTCTTCCTTTAATAATCCACAAGCATTATCTAATTTTTTCGATTTTAAAGAATTAGAACATACTAATTCACCGAATAAATCAGTGTGATGAGCTTCACTTTTATGTAATGGTCTTTTTTCATAAAGACGAACTTTAAAGCCATGATTAGCAAGAAAATTACTAGCTTCACATCCTGCTAACCCAGCACCAATAATATTAATTATCATTTTTCTTCCTTTTTAATAGGTTCCATGTAATCGCATTTTGGATAATTACTACATCCATAGAAATATCCTTTTTTGCCTCTTCTTTTAATTAAAGCGGCACCACATTTTGGACAAATTCTATCTTCAACTTTTTCTTCCATTCCTTCAATATAATGACATTTAGGGAAATTACTACATCCAATAAATTTTTGACCTTTTTTATTAAATCTATAAACAAGAGGTGAACCACAATTTGGACAATTTCTACCAACTTCTTCAGGTTTTTCTTTTTCTTCTTTTTTAATATAAGTACAAGATGGGTAATTAGAACAAGCAACAAATTTACCGTGTTTTCCATATCTAACGACTAATTTTGAACCACAATTTGGACAAATTTCCCCTGTATATTCAGGTTCATCTTTATACATTGTCTTTTTAACAACATCAAAATGTTCAATAAATGGTTCATAAAACTCTTTTAAAACTTGAAGTTCATCTTCAACACCTTCACTTATCTTATCAAGATCTGTCTCCATATTTGCAGTATATTCAGTATTCATTAAATCTGGGAAATATTTTGTTAAAACAGTACTTGTTTTAATACCTTGTTCAGTAGGAGTAACGACACCCTTTTCGCTAACAATATATTTTCTTGAAATTAAAGTTTGAATTGTAGATGAATATGTAGATGGTCTACCAATTCCTTCATCTTCCATTAATTTAACAATACGACCTTCACTATATCTTGTTGGAGGTTGTGTAAATTTTTGTTCTTTTTTAATTTCTTTAAAGTCATAAGTTTCATTTTCTTCAAATGAATAATATTTCTTATCTTTTTCATCAATATTTAAAATGTCGTAACCTTTAAAAATAGTTTTATTTTCATCAAATTTAAATAAAACATCGTTTGATTTAAAAATAATTTGAGTTGATTCAATCACTTTATCAGTCATTAAACTTGCTAAAGTTCTAAAATAAATCAATTTATAAAGTTTATATTCATGATCAGTTAAATATTTTTTAACGCTATCAGGTGTACGTTCTAAACTTGTAGGTCTAATAGCTTCGTGAGCATCTTGAGATAAAACAACTTTTTTACTACTTTTTATACTCCCTTTATAAAATTCACTACCATAATTATTTAAAATATAATTTTTCGCTAAATCTACAAAAGTATCGCTTAATTTAGTAGAATCAGTTCTCATATAAGTAATTAAACCGACTAATCCTTCAGAACCAATTTCTTTACCTTCATATAATTTTTGAGCAATTGAAGTTGTTTCTTTAGTTTTAAATTTATATTTACTAAATGCTTCTTGTTGTAAAGTAGATGTTCTAAATGGTTCTTTAGATGCTTGATTTTTATTAATTTTATTAACTTGGATAACTGTTGCAACTTTTGAACAATTAGCTAAAATCTCTGAAGCTTGTTCTTCACTAGTAATTTTTATATTTTCATCTTTATATTTATAGAAATTAAGTTTTAATTCATCACCATCTTTTTCAATTAACGAAGTAATTTCGTAATATTCTTGTGGAACAAAACTATTAATTTCTTTTTCATGATCACATATTAATTTCAATGTGACACTTTGAACACGCCCTGCAGATTGGCTATTAATTCTACTTTTAATCAAAGAAGAAATCTTAAAACCTATAATTCTATCAATTATTCTTCTAGTCTCTTGACTATGAACTAAATTCATATTGATAGTTCTTGGATTTTCGATTGCTTTTGTAATTGAAGCTTTAGTAATTTCATGAAATTCTAAACGTTTTGTAGTTTCAATAGGTAAATTTAAAACTTCAGCTAAGTGATAAGCTATTGCTTCTCCTTCACGATCAGGGTCGGTTGCAAGTATAATTTCATCAGCTTTTTTTGCAGTTTTCTTTAATTCTTTAACAACACTTACCTTATCTTTATTAATAATATATGTAGGTTTAAAATCATGATCAACATCAACCCCGAGGCCGCCTTTTCCAGATGTTGCTAAATCTCTAATATGTCCAACACTAGCTTCAACTATATAGTCATCTCCTAAATAGTGACTAATGGTTTTGCTCTTAGCAGGTGATTCAACAATAACTAATTTCATATTCATTTCTCCTCAGGTGTTTAAATATAATAGGATTAAAAATAATTGTAAAGTGAAAAATTCGCACGAAATCACCTAATTAAATATATATACTATATATATATTAATTAAATAATTTTTATTTTAGAGGCATATTTAATAATGATTTTAAATCGTCCAACGTTTCAATCATATCTGCGCCTTGCTTTATTAATAAATTACAATAACTATCTTCATTAGCTCTATATGGTAAACATCCAACAGATTTTCCATAATTTAGTGCATAATTTATTGTTATACGTGTACCACTATTATATTTAGCTTCACCAACAAAAATAGCATCACCAATTGCTGCTAAAATTCTATTTCTCCATCGGAAATTATCTTGATGAGGGCCAACATTAGGTGGATACTCACTTAAGACTAATCCACCATTATTTACTATATCCTTATATATATGTTCATTCTCTTTTGGATAACAATATCCAATTCCATTTCCTAATACGGCTATTACTTTTTTATTGCTTTTAATAGCTGCACTCATGCCATACGAATCAATTCCTCTAGCTAATCCGCTAACAACTACGATATTTTCTGGAAGCTCTTCGATTAAACTCATTACTTTATTTTTTGAATATAAACATGCATTTCTACTGCCAACTACTGTTAAGTGTTTATACTTTTCTTCATTTAATAAAGATAAGTCACCTTCATAATAAAGTACGAATGGAGGGCTTGTTAAAGAATTTTTAAGTACTGATGGATAGTCTTCAGATACTAAAGTAACATATTTATATTTTAATGAGTTCTTGCAACTCGTTAATTCTTCTTCAAAAGGTGGTTTTTCTTTCTTTTTTATAAAACTATAAATGTCTTCCCAACGACCTTCAAACTTAATTGATAAATAAATTAATAATTCTTCTGCTTTCATTTTATACCTCTATATTGCAAGTAGTATAAAAGGAGGATCTATTGGGGGTATAAATTTAAAATAATTTTATTTTTTTAACACTAACCGGACCATAACTAAATCTATGAAAACCTTCAATTGGTCCATATTTATCCAAAGCTTCGAGATGTTTTTTAGTTCCATATCCTTTATTATGTTTAAAATCATATTGAGGATATTTTTTATCTATAAGATTCATATAATGATCACGACATACTTTCGCTAATATGCTAGCTGCTGCGATACATTCACATAATGCATCACCATGAGGTAAAGCTAAAACATTAGTATTTTCGAATTTTAAAGGCATACAATCAGTTATTATAAAATCAGGTTTAATTTTCATATTATTTAAAGCAATAAGCATAGCTTTTCTACTTGCTTCATATATATTAATTTTGTCAATAGTAACGCTATCAACATATCCAATTCCGTAAGCAATAGCGTTTTTTATAATATCTAAAAAAGCCTTTTCACGTTGTTTGTCAGTGAGCTTTTTTGAGTCATTTATTAATTCATTATGATAGTCTTTTGGTAAAATTACAGCTGCAGCAACAACTGGTCCGCATAATGGACCTCTTCCTGCTTCATCAGTTCCAGCAATTAATTTTATATCATTATTATAAAATTGTTCTTCGTAATTAAGCATATTAAATTATATCAAGAGTATATTTACAAATGACTCCATTTTTAAATTCATTAAGCAAAATAATTTGGGCTTTTTCGATGTCAATCTCGTTATTTTTTAATAAAAACCCTCTATTCTCGGCTATTTTTTCAAATATTTCTTCATTAGAATCAATTTTATTAAGCTTATATCTTTCCATTAATTCTTTAGAATAATTCTCTTTTAAAAAATTTAAGCAGTAATTAGCTAAGTCTGATATTGGTAAAATTTGTTCTTTAATAGAACCAATAAGAGCAAGGTTAATTCCTTTAATTTTATCTTCAAATTGAGGTTGTAGTACCCCAGGCGTGTCCATTAATAGTAAATTTTTAACTTTTACCCAGCGAATATTTTTAGTAAACCCTGGAGTGTTAGCTGTTTGAGTTATATTTTTCTTAGCAATAAAGTTAATTAATGTCGATTTACCAACATTAGGAATACCAACTATCATAGCTTTAGTAGCAACATTTTTTAGTCCTTTTTTTGCCCGTTTATTCTCTTTTTCGTTGCAGAACTCAAACATTTTTTCTAATAATAAATTGTAATCTTTTTGATTTTTTAAATTAATTGAGATAGCTTTATTACCATTTTGATTTAATTTAGTAAGCCATTTATTAGTCATATTTTCATCACAAAGATCTTTTTTTGTTAACACATATAGGACCGGTTTTCTTCTTATAACTTGTTCAATATAATAATTTTGACTTGATAAAGGTACTCTACTATCTAAAATTTCAATAACAAAATCAACCATCTTTAATGATTCTTCAATCTTTATAATGGCTTTTTTCATATGTCCTGGAAACCAATGAATATTTGTATTTATATTGTCATTCATAACTTAAAACCTTTTATTATTATACAAGAATTTTAATAATAAAAAAAGGAGCATAGCTCCTTTTGTCACAATGTTTATAAATATTTTTTTATTATTTAAGAATTTGTTTAATTCTTGCTGCTTTACCGCTTCTTTCACGTAAGTAGAATATCTTATGTCTTCTAACTTTACCTCTTTTAAGAACTTCAATATTAGCAACGTTTGGTGAATGAATTGGGAATACTCTTTCAACTCCGATAGCACCAGACATCTTTCTAATAATAAATGTTTCAGCGATTCCACTTCCTCTACGTGCAATAACGACACCTTCGAAAGCTTGGATTCTGCTCTTTCCGTTTTCTGTAATTCTTACAGAAACTTTTACAGTGTCACCACTTGAAAAAGCTGGAACATCCTTCTTTAATTGGGTAGCAGTAACTTCTTTGACTAAATTGTTATTCATCTTGTAAGTTCCCCCTTTCTCTAATCGTTCTCTTAACGTTCTTGTAAATGTGACTTTTATATTGGACCGTTCGTAGCATTAAAATGCTTAAATATTTTACCGACTTTACACTATCAATGTCAATAGGAATTATTACTCTAATTCAAATGCGCCTGTATAAAGTTGATAATAAACACCTTTTTCTTTAATTAAATCATCATGTGTACCACGTTCAATAATTTTTCCGTGATCTAAAACCATAATAACATCACTATTTTGAATTGTAGATAATCTATGAGCAATTACAAAGACAGTTCTTCCTTTCATTAAATTATCCATAGCTTTTGTTACAATTGCTTCAGTACGTGTATCAATCGAAGATGTAGCTTCATCTAAAATTAAAACAGGGGCATTATTTACAGCTGCTCTAGCTATTGATAATAATTGTCTTTGACCTTGTGATAAATTAGCACCATTATTTTTAAGTAAAGTATTATATCCATGTGGAAGTCTAGTAATAAAACTATCAGCATTTGCTAATTTTGCAGCTTTTATACATTCTTCATCTGTTGCATTAAGTTTACCATAACGGATATTATCCATGATTGTACCAGTAAATAAACTTGTATCTTGTAAAACCATACCTAAACTTCTTCTTAGATCTTTTTTACAAATTTTATTAATATTAATTCCATCATATCTGATTTTTCCATCAGCTATATCGTAAAATCTATTGATTAAATTAGTAATAGTAGTTTTTCCAGCACCAGTTGCTCCAACAAAAGCAATCTTTTGTCCTGGTTTAGCATATAAACTAACATCATGGAGAACTATTTTATCTGGAACATAACCGAAATCAACATTAAACATTCTAATATCGCCTTGTAATAAGGTGTAAGTAACATCGCCTTCACTTATATGTGGATGTTTCCAAGCCCATAAAGTAGCTTCTTTTTCGTCACTAACTTCAACAATATTACCTTGTTCATCATATTTTCCTCTAACTAAGGTAACGTATCCATTATCAACTTCATGTTTTTCATCTAATAAAGATACAACTCTATTACATCCACCAACAGCAAGAGCAATTGTATTAATTTGATTAGCTAATTGAGAAGCATTATTAGTAAATTGTTTTACTAAAGGAACAAAACTAACAACAATACCAATATTAAATGTAGTTCCATAACTATAAATAGTTAAATTAGGAACATCAAACATAAATAATAAAACTCCAACAACTGCAGTTATTACATAATTTAAGTTTCCTATATTTCCTAGAACTGGCATTAAAATATTTGCGTATTTATTTGCATTAGTAGAAACTTCGCAAAATTCCATATTAATTTTATCAAAATCAGCTTTACTTTCTTCTTCGTGACAGAATGATTTGACAACTTTAAGTCCATTCATCATTTCTTCAATATAGCCTTCTTGTTTACCAATTAATTTTTGTTGACTAATAAAGTTTTTGGAACTATTTAATCCTATATGTTTAGTAGCTAAAACCATTACGGTACCTGCTATAAAAACAATAATAGAAATCCAGACGCTAAAGGAAAGCATTGTACAAACTACTGCAATAAATGTAAAACCACAAATACAAATCTCAGCTAACGAATTGATAATTAATTGTCTAACTGTATCGACATCATTAATATATATAGACATAATGTCGCCCTTATCATGTTGATCGAAATATCTAATAGGTAAATCTTCCATATGGTTAAATAATTTTTTTCTTAATGTATCCATATATTTTTGACCGCTTATTGCCATTAATTGGCTATAAGTAAGACCAGCACAAATACTTACTACATAAACTGAAGCGAGTACAATTAAATGAACTGTAATTTCATTCCATGCTTCTTGAGTAGTAAATGTAGCCCCATTAGTTGCCCATGAAGCTAATATATTTGTAATTTTTTGTAATACAACAGGAGCAACTATATTTCCTAAAGAGGTAAATACAATGCAAATCATTGCACAAATAAAATATTTTTTATAACTTTTAATATAATCAAGAATAATTCTTATAATAGCTGGCTTCTTTTTATCTTTTTTCATACTCAATCATCCTCCTATTTATTATTTTGAAGGTTATAAATTTCTTTATAAATCTCATTACTTTTAAGTAATTCATCATGATTACCAATGCCATTAATTTTTCCATCATCCATTACGACGATAAAATCACAATTTTGAACACTACTAATTCTTTGAGCAATAATGATTTTAGTAGTGTTAGGTAAGGTCTTTTTCAATCCTTCTCTAATAAAAGCATCAGTTTTAGTATCAACTGCACTAGTTGAATCATCCATAATTAATATTTTTGGCTTTTTCAAAATTGCTCTAGCAATACATAATCTTTGTTTTTGACCACCAGAAACATTCGTGCCACCTTGATAAATTAAAGTATTATATTTATCAGGAAAGCTTTCAATAAAAGTATCTGCTTGGGCAATTTTACATGCTTCGACTATTTCTTCATCAGTTGCATTATTATTACCCCATCTAAGGTTTTCATTTATTGTTCCACTAAATAAAATATTATTTTGTAAAACCATAGAAACATTTTCTCTTAAAGTTTTGATATCATAATCTTTAACATTAATTCCACCGACTTCAACATCACCTTCAGTTGTGTCATAAAATCTAGAAATTAAATTAACAACTGTTGATTTTGAAGATCCTGTACCACCAATAATACCAACCGTTTGGCCGTTTTTAATCTCTAAATTAACATCGCTTAATGCATATTTTTCAGCATCTTTTTTATACTTAAAACTCACGTTTTTAAACAAAATGTCTCCAGAACTCACTTCTTTTATTGGATTTTCACAATTTTTAATTGTAGGTTCTTCTATTAAAACTTCATATACTCTGCCCATAGAAGCAACACTCATAGAGAACATAACAAATACCATTTGGAGCATCATTAAACTAGATAATATTTGAGCTCCATAAGTAATCAAACTTGAAATTTGTCCAACTTTTATGTTTCCAAATTTACCATATAAAATAGAAATTGATCCTATTGTTAAAATTAAAATCATTGAAATATACATTGAAGTCATCATTGTAGGATTACTTAATGCAATTATTCTTTCAGCTTTAACAAAACCTTTTGCAACATCTTCACTAGTTTTATTAAATTTTTGTTTTTCATATTCTTCTCTAACATAAGTTTTTACAACTCTAATTCCACGAACATTTTCTTCTACAGACTCATTTAAATCATCATATTTAACAAATACCTTATTAAATATAGGCATTACTTTTATAACAATTGTTAATAAGATTGCTGCTAAAAATGGAATAGTAATTGCATAAATCCAAGACATTCCAGGAGATTGAATGATTGCCATTGTAATACTAAATATAAGCATTAAAGGTGCTCTTAATCCGATTCTAGTACACATCATAAAAGCCATTTGGATATAAAAAGCATCAATAGTTTGTCTTGTAACTAAACTTGAAGCACTAAATTTATCTATATTATCAAAAGAGAAATTAGAAATATTATAAAATAAATCTTTTCTTAAATTACATTCAAATCCGACTGAAGCTTTAGCAGAAAGTCTTCCTGCATTTATACCACATATAAAACTAAGTGTAGCTAAAACTAATAATATAGCTCCATAAATTAATACTAAATATAGATACTCATTTTTATTAACAGTACTAGCTTTTTCCATCATATCTTGCATATTATCTAATAATTTAGACATTGTGAAAGGGATAATACACTCAAATAAAGTTTCTAAACCTATTAAAATAATACTTAAAATTGTTTCTTTTTTATATTCTCTAACACTTTTTAATAATGTTTTAATTACATGCTTGAAACTATAATTTCCTAAACTATCTTTAATCATATATTACCTCCATATTCTCTATCATCTTTGAAATAATCTTATTAAATGTATTTAAATCTTCTTTATCTATACCGTCTATCAATTTATTTAATAAACAAGTGAAATTCTTTTTTGCAATATCCTTTAACTCTTTTCCCTTATCAGTGCATTTAATATATTTAATTCTAGAATCTTTATCACAATTAATTCGTTCGATTAATCCGTTATTTTCCATTGTTTTTAATAATTCTGAAACACTAGATTTTTGATTATTATAGTAATTTTATAATAACTTTTGAGTTACTTGAACTCCTTTTGTCTCATTTTTACAAATAATATATAAAAAACGACATTGAGCATCACTTAACCCAATCGTTTTTGCTTTGTCATTTAAATACCTTTTAAAATAGTTTGATAAAATAAATATTGCATCAATTTCATTCATAAAATTCACCATAAATACAGTTCGTATACGAACTGTATAATCCTAGCAAAATAAAAAAATGTTGTAAAGCAAATTTACAACGTTTTTTTAAAATTTTTTAGTGCTAATTAATTATAAAAAATTGTATCTATAAGTTTCTTTTCGATACTATTTTTATCTTCTTTAGTAACAAATGAGATCTCATTAATTAATAAGCTTGTCGCTGATTTCAAAGTTCTATTTTCAACGACTGAAAGAGTTTGCTTTCTTTCACTTTTTTCTTTTTTATGTCTTTCTAATGCAATGTAAAGATATGCAATATCTTTAATTTTTCCACTATATAATAAAGAAGTAATTAATTCTCTTTGTTTTTTACTACCATCAATATGACTTGGAGGTAATGTTCTCATATATTCATAAAGACTATCAATTTCATCTTTTTTAATTGGTTCTCTAAAAAATTCATCCACTTTAGAATAAGGGCAATAAATAACAAGATTAGAATCGTTTAAAATCAATACCTTTGCAAATTCTTGATTATTTAAGCTAATCTTGTCGATAACTTTGCATAAGCCATGCACTTTATGAACCAAAACTACTTCTTCCATTATAATAATATAATACTAAATTTTGTCATAATTTGAAAGTTCAAAATTACTTTTATATAAAAAAATAACGATTTACTCGTTATTTTTTAATGGTAGTATTAAATATAATTTAATACTGATAAAATCAATCAATATTTAGATTTTATCAATTAGAAGAAAGTTCCTCTAGCTTGATCTTTAATTTCTTTACTTGCTGTGAAAGGAATTCTAGTTGTATATCCGAGTTTACTAGCAACTATCATTTTAGTTGGCCATTCTTGAATTGCACTATTCCATTGTAAAACTGAATCATTATAAAGTTCTCTAGCAGCAGTAATTTCTTTTTGTAAATAACTATTTTGTCTTAAGCAATCTTCAATTTCATTGTGTGCTTGCATTGTAGGATATTTTTCTAAAGCAACATTAATTTGACCAAATAATTTATCAACATTTTGACTTGTTTCATTTCTTGAAGTATCAGCATTAGGATTAATTCCACCTCTATATGCAGAAACTGTTTTTAAAACATCTTTATCTAAATCGATAGCTTTGTCTAAAAGTTTTGCAGCATTTTGAAGAATAACAACTCTTTGTTCTAAATAATTATCAATTTGAGAAGCATTATGTTGAATCTTTTGTTGTAATTGTCTTAAGTATGTTCTAGCTTTAATTTTCATAAATAAGAAAACTAAACCAGGTATAATACCAAGAACCCATAAAACTACTTCAAATACAACTGAACCGGCACCTGTCTTAACAGGAATTTGTTTTTGTATTACGTTTACGTCTCTTCCTTCTTCAGCGATAGGACCATTTAATTCATCTAATTCATTAGCCATAAGTTTACCTCCTAATTTAAATTATCGAATTTTTTCTCAAGATAATCAGCTAAGTCAAACTCTTTTTCTTGATTATCATCATTATAAACATTATCCATATAAAAACCTATAAAATTTTTACTTATATAATTTGAAGAATTGACACAACTATTATCTCGATTTAAATTGTTTTTAATAGCAATACTACTTACTTGTGATAATGGATCATATCTAAACCATGGGACATCAACAATATAAGATTTACCATTTCTACACATGACACTAACTTGCTCAACTTGAGGAATTTCATCAAAACTATGAGAAGTAACTTCAAATACATCACTTTTACTTACTGAATTCTTAAAATTAATTTTTAAAATTTGAGTAGTTTTAGTAGAAGGATGTGCAAATAATTTAGGATCCATATGATTTACAAATGATTCTGCTTCATAATCTGAAACATTTCTAAGGTTTTGTTTGACATCATATTTTCCTGCATCTGTCATTTGATATAAAGGAATTGAAAGTAGTGGTGCTAATTCAAAATATAAACTAGCAAATAAGTTTTCAAAGTATGCTTTTAATGATGCAACTACATTTTTAAAATCATAATATGAGAAAACAAATCTAGGATCATATTCAAAATATTTTTGTCCATGGAATGAAGATACAATATTAATCTTTTTATTTTTAAAGAAAGACCAATCATCACCATATGGTTGAGCTTTAGTAATTAATTCAATCATGTTTTGTTGAGCTAACGGAGTAAATAATAATCTAAATTGAACTTCATTATTTCTATCATAAGCTCCAAACAAAGCGTCGAATTTTGTATTTCCTAAAGCTTGGAAAGTTCCACCTGCTTTAGTTGCTTTTTCATTCATTTTATTCAAACGTTTTTCTTCACTTTTAACGAATTTATCAACATCCTTATCAGTGCATCCAACTTTAATTCCACTAGGTCCTCTAATAAATTTCAAGTCAGGAGCAGCTTCATTGCCATAAATTAAATAATCTTCAGTAGTATATTCAGGAGCTTTTCTAGTAATTCTAGCAACTAAAGTTTCACTACATTGTCTAGTTTGTGTTCTACCTTCACTATCTCTATAAGTTTCAGTCCAAGTAACGACTCTACTACCTGTATAAACTTTATCAATCATTTTCATGTCGATAATCTTACATCTTATAAAAGGATTAGTATCAATTTCTCCAGACATAACATCAGTAATTGATTCATCTTCAGTAAATCCATCTACATATCCATAAAGACCTTTTAGTAATAATAACTTTTCAGGAACTAATTCCTTATCAAGTTTAAACATACTTGTAGTCATATTACAAATATTTATAAAATCATCAAATTTTAAGGAATTAAAAAATGGTGATAATTGAACACGAGCCTCATCTAATAATCCTTGTAATTCTTTATTAAAAGCATCTAAACAGCCACTAAGTGCATCTATTTTCTTATTAACTTTAGTAAAAATTACTACAAGAGGAATAATAAATACAATAATTCCTACTGGAATTAAAATAATACCTACAAGTTGATTAGTTTGTTGAGCAATTAGTAATGCTCCAACGATAATTAAAGCAATGCCAATAATTGATAAGATAATAAGAAAAATTCTTAGAGCTTTTGCATCTTTCAATCTATCTTTTTGCTCTTCTATTTTTTTATTTTGAGCGACGATTTTGTTTGAAGTAACCTCGTTTGCACCAATATCAACTTTAGATTCATTAGTTACATTATTAAGAAATTTCTCACAATTTGCACTGAAAGCATCTTTTAAAGTATTCTTATAATAGTCTAATGGATCATATTTCATACTATCTACAGGCATATTATTTCCTCCTTTTTCATAAAAAATAGTTAAGTTCTGCAGGGTTTTTATTCAAATTCGGTATATTTTTTACAATTACCCTTTGATTTATCTATAGGATATTTCTTTTCGTTTTTATCTAATTTATCATTAATAATTTGATCTTCATCTAAATTAAGTTTACGAACAAGATCTTGACAATAAATTAAAACATCAGCTAGTTCTTCTTTTAAAGATTCTAAATTATAATTATCTTCCCATTGAAAGCATTCAAGAAGTTCGCTAGCTTCAATGACTATAGATTTAGCTAAATTTTCAGGTGTATGAAATTTATCCCAATCTCTATCTTTACTAATTTTTGCAATTCTATTTTTCGTTTCTTGATTCATTTTTATAAATCTGCACCAAAATCACTAACAATAATTTGACCAGTTAATGCTCTTGATTCATCACTAGCTAAAAAAGTAATAACATCAGCAACATCTTTTGGCATACATGGTCTACATCCTTTAAGATCAGCATGTTTTGCCATTTGACCCATCATTGCCATATTGACTTTTTTCAAATCCATTGATGTTGTCATAGGAGTAATAATTGAGCCAGGGCAAACAGCGTTAGCACGAATTTCACTACCAGCAAAACGCATTGCGGTATGTTTAGTTAAACCAATTAAAGCACCTTTACTAGCAACGTAAACTGCCCCACCACAGCCATAAACACCAGCAACACTAGCAACATTAACGATACTACCTTTATTTTGCTTCATCATATAAACTAAAGCTTCTTTAGTTACAAGCATTGTTCCTTTTTGATTAATAGAAATAACTCTATCAAAATCTTCATTAGTAAAATTATCAATAGAATTTAAATTATGATCTAATACACCAGCATTATTGACTAAAATATCAACTTTTCCATATTTAGCAATCGTTTGATTTAATAAATTTTTGACATCTTCTTCTTTAGAAATATCACAAACTACGTCTAAAACATCGCCACCTATTTCAATAAGAGTTTTTTTAGCTAATTCTAATTGTTCTTTACGACGAGCACAAATAACTACTTTTGCTCCTTCTAAAACAAATTGCTTAGCAACTTCCTCTCCAACACCAGAATTACTACCAGTAATAATAGCAACTTTATCTGTGAGTCTATTCATATTATTTATCTCCTTTTTACTTATAATTACTTTTATTAATTTTATAATAATTACTAAATAAATTACATAAATATTGAGTTTATTTTTAGTATTTTCTAATACTTTTCCCATAATTATTAATTTTATTTATTTTTAGTTAAATTATTAAACTCATTATATAAATTTATTAATTTATTTTTATCAAATTCATTTAAAGCATTAATAGGTATAAAATATTCCTTAGCTTTTTGGTTTGACAAAATTATAAAGCTCTTTTTTCTTCTTAAAGAAGTAACTACACCACTTTCATCAAAACTTTTTTTATCTTTATTAGTATAAATAGAATAATTAGTTTTATTATCTTGAAAGATGAAATTAATACGTATTTCACCTTTTAAACTATGATTATAGTTAATAAAAATTAAAACAAATGGACTAATTAATAAAAATACAACACCAATTACCATTAAAACATTACCAAATATAAATGTAATGGTATTAATGACACGATTATAATTGATATAACCTACATAAATTCCTGTAAAAAATATGACAAAACTTAATAAAATCGTCGAAAAAAAACTCGATATTTTATATTTAATTAAATCTTTTATATGTCCTTTATATTTACTATTAAATGTAATACTAAAATTATCCATATCTAATAAATATATTAATTTATATAAGAAAATATGTATATAAAAAATTAATTTTCTTTATACATTTTATTTAAAATATGCGGAATAAATATTAAATAACAAATAGTTGTAATAATAGCACTACTAACATCAGCAATTGGTTCAGCTAAAAAAGATCCTTCAACATTTCCTTTCATAATTAAAGGAATTAAATATATACAAGGAATAAAAATTACAACTTTTCTAATTAACGATAACCATATTGAATATTTTGCTTGTCCAAGTCCAGTTAAACCATCCACAAATACATATTGAAAAGATAAAGGTATAATTCCTATCATATAAAATAAAATATATTTAGAACTAGCGTTAACTATATCCATATTAATAGTAGTTTTACCAATCCCAATAAACATCTTCGCAAAAGGTTTAGCTAGTAAAAAAGAAAAAGCAAAACAAATAGAAGTAAATATAACTGCAATAATTATTAATTGTTTCTCTGCTTTAATAATATTATCTTTATTTTTAGCACCATAATTATAACCTAGTATTGGTTGAGTTCCACTACTTATACCTAATAAAGGACCAGTTATTAATGTTTCAAAAGCTTGAACAATAGTTGCTACTTCTATATAAAAATCTCCATCTTCTTTTCCATATAACTTCAAAGCATTATTTAATAATATTAATATCAAAGAATCTGTTGCTAATATTATAAAAGGAGAAAATCCTAATTTTAAAATACTACCCATTATTTTTATATCATAATTTCCAAAACTTAATTTAATTGAAGACTTCTTAATTAATAAATAAAGTACTAATAAAAAAGACGCAAATTGAGACAAAATCGTTGCTAAACCCGCCCCAATTGTATCTAATTTAAAAACATACATAAAAATTGGATCTAAAATAATATTTAAAATACAACCTAAAATCGTTGTAATCATCGCTTTTATAGAGTCCCCTTGTGCAATTAAATATTGATTAAGACCTAACGTTAAAATAGAAAAATATGTTCCAATTAAATAAATATATAAATAATTTTTAGCATAACTTATTGAAGCATTGCTTGCCCCAAAAAAATATAATAAAGGTTCACCAAAACTATAAAAGAAAATAATAATTAAAGTAGAAATACCTAGTAACATTATTAAAGCATTAGCTAATATCTTTTTAGCTTTATTATAATCTTTAGCACCTAACGCGATAGAAAACATTGGAGCTCCACCAAGTCCTATCCAAAACGCAAAAGAAGTTATTAAAGTAGTTATAGGAGCACAAATTCCTACGCCAATTAAAGCTATTTCACCAACTTCAGGAATATTACCGACATATATTCTATCAACAATGTTGTATAAAACACTGATTAATTGAGCTATCATCGAAGGAATAGCTAATCTAAATATCGTTTTTAATGTATTTTTATCACCTAAATAAGCACTATTCATAAGACCATTAATATCTTACTCTTTTGCTTATTAAAATAAACTAATATTAATAGTATTAGAAATAATTACCCCAGAAAATGTTGAAGGATCCCCGAAGTAATAAGAAATATGTAGTTAAAGTAATTAAATCCATAATAGTTGTAATTAAAGGACCAGTTACAACAGCTGGATCTAATTTTACTTTAGAAATTAAAAATGGTAAGGATGCACCGATTATTTTTGATAATAATATAGTAACAAAAATAGAAATAGTAACAGTTCCAGATAATGTAATCCAAACTAAATATTCAGGTTCGCCGCCAGCAATTGGTTTAAAATCACTAGGAATATTAATTATATTTACCCCGAACATAAACATACAAAAACCAAAAGTAAATACTGAAGTAATAGTTGAAACAATTAAAGCAACCCTAAATTCTTTCCAAAGTACTTTAAAATAATCTTTAAGTTCGAAATCCTTAGTCGCTAATCCTCTAATAATAAGGGTTGAAGATTGAGATCCTGAATTACCTCCAGTATCACATAAAGTAGTTAAGAAAACACTTATTGCAGTTAAAGTACCAATTAAAAATTGGAACTGATCTTGTAAAAATATTGAACCAATATTTAAAATCATTAAAACTATTAACCAAGGAATACATTTAAAAGCTAATCTAAATACAGGTGTATTCATATAACTATCATCCAATGGAGCAACATTAGCCATCGCTTCAATATCTTCACTATTTTCAGCTTCGATAACATCAACGATATCATCGATAGTAATAATGCCAGTTAATTTTTTATCTTCATTTAAAACAGCAATAGCATTTAAATCATAACGCTTAAATAATTGAGCAACTTCTTCTTGGTCGGTATTAACATTAACAGTTAAAAAATTCTTATTAGCAATATCAATTATATTTTGATCTGGTTCAGCAAAAACTAAATCATCTAAATTTAAAACGCCAACTAAATCAAATTTCTTATTTTTAATGAATAAAGTATAAATAGTTTCAGCAGTTCTACCAATACTTCTAATAATTTGGAAGGCTTGAGCTACAGTATAAGAATCTAATAAAGTAATATACTCAGTAGTCATAATGCTACCAGCTGTATCATCTTTATAACCTAATAATTTATTAATATCATTACGTTGATCTTTACTAGCATTCTTTAAAACTTTATCAACAACATTAGCTGGCCATTCTTCGATAAAATCAGCTAATTCGTCGTTACTAGATTCATGAACTAAGCTAGCAACTTCTTCATTATTTAATGAAGAAATAATTTTCTCTTGAAAAGCAGGTTCAAGTTCGCTAAAAAATTCTGATGTAATTGAAGGTTTAACAAGTCTAAAAATAGGAATAATTGCCTTTATAATATCAGCATCATCTTCATCAATATCCCTTAAGCTTTCAGCTATATCAATAGGAGCATAATTATTAAAAATATCTTTAATTTTTAAATAGTTTTTATTCTTTAATGCTTCTAATAGCTCTTCTCTAATTAAATCAAGATTTCTTTCCATGCATTTATTATATTTTTTAGACAAAATAAAAACAACAATTTTAAACTAAAAGAAAGTAATTATATTTATGTTTTTATTCGTTTTAAAAAAATGCTTAAAAAACAAATTAAAAGAAATTGTTCATATTAGAAATATCTATGATTTTGATTGGTTTCTGCAGGGTTTTTAATATTTCTAGGCTTCTTTCGATAAAATAAATTGTTTTTTCTTTTTAACATAATCGCTTTTATAAGATGTCATTATCATTGATAAAAATCTAAATTCTAATAGTAATGCTTTATAAGAAAATCATTAATATATTAATTTAATCACCTTTTCTTTACTAACTAGTGGTAACAATAATAAAAAAATTATATTGTCTTAAGTACTAGTATCGTTTTATTTAATACTAAAACAATAATATGTTTTTTTAATAGAAAATACTTTTATTAACACCTTCCAAATTTAGAGGTTTATCAAAACTGCATAGTTTATGTATTTTATAAGTAATCCATATATTTACCTTTAGTAAAATCTACTATTAGAAATAAATAAAATATATTTTTAAAAATTAATCTAATAAAAAAGTTCGATACACATATCGAACCATTTGCTCTTAGTCTGGGGCGAAATACCGGATTCGAACCGGTGAATGCCTGGTTCACAGCCAGGTGAGTTAGGCCTCTTCTCCAATTTCGCCATATTTAAGCCTAAAAATAATAACATACTAATAATATAAAAACAACAAGAAAAATATTTTTTGCTGTTAAGCATAAATACTTGACAGACATTTATCTATTAAATATAATATTCACGATTGAAAGGAGTAATATTATGGCAGTCAAATTAAGATTAACAAGAACAGGAAGACACGAAGATCCATTTTATAGGATAGTTGCAGCTGATAGCAGATATTCCCGTGATGGCAGATGTGTTGAACAAATCGGTTATTATGATCCAGCTAAAGGTGTTGCTAATGCAGTTATCAATGAAGAAGCAGCTATTAAATGGATTAATAGTGGCGCTCAATATAGTGATACTTTAAAAGCTATTTTAAATGCTAAAGGAATTATCGCTAAAGCAAAAACCGCTAAAGGCGAAACATCTAAAAAAGCTAAAGTAGTTTCATCAAAAGGTCCAAAAGTTGAAAAGAAGGCTGAATAATGGATTATACAAAATTAATTCATACAATAATTGATCCATTTGTTAGTAAACCTGAATCTATATTAATTAGAGAAATTCCTCAAGAAAGTAATAAAGATTTAACTTTTTTAATTGTTAGTGAAAGTGAAGATACTGCTCACTTAATCGGTAAAAAAGGTTGTGTTGCTTATGCTATTAGAGATATCGTTAGTATCGCTGGTAAGCTTGAAGGAAAAAGGGTTCATATTAAATTTGAATCATTTGATCAAGAAAAAGGAGAATAATTCTCCTTTCTTTTTATGGAATATTTAAGTGTTGGAAAAATAGTTAATACTGTTGGATTAAAAGGAGAGGTAAAAATTTATGTTACTTCTTCTTTTTCATCACTTAGATTTAAAAAGGATTCAACTTTATATTATTTAAAAGATAAAGAGTATTTACCTCTAGTAGTTGAAAGTTCTTATAAGAAAGATTCAAACTTCTACGTAGTTAAATTTAAAGAAATTAATAGCGAATCTGCAGGGTTTTTATTCAAAAACATAGAGATTTTAGCAATTAAAGACAATGATATATTAGATAAAAATCAATACTTTTATTCTGATTTAGTTTCTTTAAATGTAATTACTGAAGATAATAAACCTTTAGGTAAAGTTATAAAAGTTGAAGAATTTCCAGCTCAAATAACTTTAAAAATTTTATATAATCAAAAGCATTATTTTGTTCCTTTTAATGACTTTTTTATTAGAAATGTTGATTTAGATAATCATACAATTACAATTCATTATATTGAAGGATTATTAAATTAATGAAATTTATTGTATTAACTTTGTTTAAAGAAATGTATGATAATTTTTTATCAAACTCTATTATCGCTAGAGCAATTTCTAAAGGATTAATTGAAGTTAAACTAGTAAATATTAGAGATTATACTAAAGATAAATATCATAGAGTTGATACTGCTCCTATAGGTGGTGGAGCTGGTTTAATAATGAAGGCTCAACCAATTTACGATGCTTTAATTAATAATTCTAATCCAAATACATATAAAATAATTATGGATCCAAAAGGTCATACTTTTAATCAATCAAAAGCTATTGAATTATCTAAAAAAGAAGAAATTCTTATATTATGTGGTCATTATGAAGGAATTGATGCTCGAATTAATAAATATTTTGATGAAGAAATATCTATTGGTGACTTTATTTTAACTGGTGGCGAATTAGCTTCAATGTGCATTATTGATTCAGTTTCTAGACTTATTAATGGCGTAATAAGTGAAGAAAGTATCGTTGAAGAAACTTTTAATAGTTCTTTATTAGAATATCCTCAATATACTGAACCATATGATTTTAACGGAGATAAAGTCCCTGATATTCTTTATAGCGGTAATCATAAAGAAATTTATAAATATAGACAATATCAAAGACTAACTATAACTAAAAAATATAGACCAGATCTTTATAATAAATATAATTTAACTAAAGAAGATATAAAAATATTAAAAGAAAGAGAAAATAATATTCAAACTAAAAAGGAATTGGAAGCAATTAATAAAGGTAAAAAATTTATAAAATCTAAGTAAATTATTATTTTCCTTCAAATTTTCTTAAAAATTTCTTTTCACCTAAAACAACTAATGTATCAGAATCTTTTAAAATATAATCAGGCTCAATACGAGTGATAATTTTATCATCTTGTTCAATAGCAATAATATTAATACCATATTTTTTTCTGATATCAGTATCTTTAATTGATGTACCTATATAACTTTTAGGAATTTTAACTTCACATATTTCAACTTCATCATTTAAAGAAATAAAATCTAAAACATTATTAGATAAAATACGTTTAGCTAAACGATCTGCACTATCTTTATAAGGATAAATGACTTCAGCTCCTAATTTTTCTAGAACTAAACCCATCTCTTCAGTATTACTCATTGCAATAACTTTATTAACACCTAAAGATAAAGCATTTAATGTAGCAAATATTGCTGTATCCATATGTTCACCAATACAAATAACAATTGCAGAACATTCTTTAAATCCAGTTTCTTCTAAATTAGCTTTGGTAATTTCTTCGCAAACAAAAGCATATTCACAAAAATCTAGTGCTTTTTTGACTTTCTTTTCATCTTTATCAATGCAAACAATTTCTTTTCCTGATAAAACTAATTCATTAGCTAAGCACATACCAAATTTGCCTAAGCCAATAATACCAATACTACTACTTTTTTTAGCCATAATTTCTCCTTTACCCTATAGAAACATCTTCTTCTACAAAAAATACATGTTGTTTATTATTTGGTTTAAAAACTGTAGAAACAGTTAATGGACCAATACGACCTATATACATAATAATCATCAATACTACTTTACTACCAGAACCTAAATAAGGTGTAATTCCAGTTGATAAACCAACAGTAGCGAAAGCTGACATTGTATCAAAAGCTATATCAAGTGAAGAAAATCTACTTGCTCCTTCAACATATTCAGTATATTTAACGCCATCTTTAATATAGTTATAATCACCTTCAAATAAACATATTAAAATTGTACCAGTAATAAATAATATACCACCTAAAGAAATAACTAATAATGCACGTTTAAATAAGTCATCACTAAGTGATCTTTTATATAAATGAGGCTTTTTAGAAGTCATTACACCTCTGATATAAGCAAATAATATTGCAATTGCTGTAGTTTTAATTCCGCCACCTGTTCCACCAGGAGATGCACCAACGAACATCAAAACCATCATAATTAAAACGGTTCCATAATTAAATTTAGATAAATCATATGTAGTGAATCCTGCTGTTCTAGTTGAAACACTTAAAAAGAATGAACCAATACCACTTACATCAGTTCCTTTATTAACTAATTCACATAAATAAATCATTAACCGTCCAAATATTATTAAAGCAAATGAATATGTAGTAACAATCTTTGTATGAAGACTAAATTTCTTAAAATTAAATTTGTTAGCTACTATATCAATAATTGAAAAATATCCGAGACCACCGATTATAATTAATAAAGCTGTTAATATATTTAAATAAGCATCTTTTTGATATTTAATTAAAGAAGTTGTACCAAATAAATCAATTCCGGCATTATTAAATGATGATATAGCATGGAAAAATGCAAATCCAAAGCTTTCTGCAGTTCCGAAATGTTGAATAAATCTGAAATCTAAAAAGCAAAAAAACATTCCAATAATTTCAACTGAAAAAGTTATAAGTAAAATATAATAAAAAATTTGTTTTATACTCTTATAATTTCTAAGATTCCATGCTTCTTTTATTAACGTTTGTTCTGATAAGGATAACTTTCTACTAGCTATTAAGAAAATAAATACTGTCAAGGTAGCAGCTCCAAGTCCGCCAAGTTGAATTAAAATGCAAATAATAGTTCTACCAACAACATTAAAAGTAGATGCTATACCTTGAGGTAAAGATACTAAGCCAGTAACTGTTGTTGAAGTAACAGAAGTAAATAAAGCGTCTAAAAAACTAATATGAACGTTTTCATTTAAAGAAAACGGACAATAAAGAAATATAGCTCCTAAGAATATTAGTCCTATAAATGAAATCATAATGATAAAAACAGGTTTTATTCTCAATTTTCTTTTTTTAGTTTCTATATTTGTTTCTTTCATCGATAGAAATAATAGATTACTTTTACATTTTTTTCAACTTTTACTAATATAATGTTTGCGTTTCATATTTGTAGGTCGATAAAAAAATAAAAGAACCCTATAATTAAATTTGCATATATAAAAAGAGGGTTCTATATGAATATATTAGCAAATTTTAACGATAGTTTAACCGAATATTTTGAAAAAGTTGAT
>JALEXS010000034.1 GCA_022780025.1 Mollicutes bacterium
ATCCGCTATTTTCCACCATATCGGAATTTAACCGACACCATCCCATGTGTCGGTTTTTAAATGTCTAGGTGTTAATTAACGACGTTTACGAAAAAAATAAAGACTTTTATAAAAAAATAAAAGTCTTTTTTTAATATTTTAAAACTCAAAATATGTCCCTTAAAAAATAAAAATTCTGAACGATTTCTCATTTCAGAATTAATAATTTAAGTGGCGGAGTAAGCGAGACTCGAACTCGCGCGCGCCTTGCGACGCCTACTTCCTTAGCAGGGAAGCCCCTTCACCAACTTGGGTATTACTCCATCAACACTATTTGAACTCATTAATATTAGCAAATAAATAAGCTTTATTCAATCTAATATTAGTTTGGAGCACCCAGACGGATTTGAACCATCGATCATTGAGTTGCAGTCAATTGCCTTACCAGACTTGGCTATGGGTGCACCCTTGATTATTATATCTAGTTAGAGAGATTAAATCAATAAAAATATAACAATTAAGGCGATAAATCGAAGAAAATTAAATAATATTTTAATTATTTTTAAAACCTGCACCTAATGTTAATTTATAAACATAATTAACCATATCAGATTCATTAATATCTATATCTTTTTTATTAAGTGTATAGATTATATTAGCAAATGCACCAACATAATAAGATAAGATTAACTCTTTAGGAGCATCAAAGTTTATTAAATTATTATATATAGGAGCAATTAAAGGAGATAATTCATATACAAAAGTATTTATATTCCAAAACATAACGTAAGAACGATCATTTGAAACCATCTTTTTGAATTTCTCTTTATTTTCATAAAAATAATGAATAATAATCTTTATTACATCTTTATATACTTCATTACTACTTTTCTTAGTAGGAAATAAACTATTAATCTTTATAGATAATTCTTTTATACGTCTAGCAAACATGAATTTTAATAATTCATTTTTATCATAAAAGTTATTATAAAACGTTAGTTTACTGACAAGAGCACCTTCACATATTTCTTTAATAGTTATATCATCGTAATTTTTCTTTTCTAATAATGATTCTAAAGAATCTGCTAAATCTCTTTTGCTACGTAATATTCTAGCATCTATTTTTTTACCATTTTTATCTACTTCTTCGTATATTTTCATAATTTCTCCTTAAAATAACTAACTTTTTATTTATAAAAGTATAATTTCTTAACAAGCGTATTGACAATTAACTCTTATTAATTATTATTATACGAGTAAATTATCTTTATTCAAGTAGAACCTTTTTACTTCAAAAAAAGAAATTTATGATATTATTATATTGACGGAGGGAACTATGGAAAATACACCTGTAATCGAAATTAAAAATTTAGAAAAAGATTATGGCCAAGGACGTGGTATTTTTGGTGTTTCTTTTGTAGTGCATAAAAGTGAATGCTTTGGTTTTTTAGGACCTAATGGAGCTGGAAAATCAACAACTATTAGACATTTAATGGGTTTTTCTAAGCCAGATCATGGTGAAACATTAATTAATGGACAAAATACTTTAAAAAACCGTGATGAAGTCATGAGAAGTGTTTCTTATTTACCTGGAGAAATTGCTTTACCTGATGCTTTAACAGGTAAAGAATTTATTGATATCCAATGTTCTTTAAAAAATGTCGTAGATTATACCTTTAGAGATTATTTAATTAATTTGTTTAAATTAGATACATCCTTATTATGTAAAGAAATGTCTTTAGGTATGAAAAGAAAATTAGCGGTTGTATGCTGCCTTATGAATGACCCAGATATTATCATTATGGATGAACCAAGTAGTGGTCTAGATCCTGAAATGCAAGAAGTATTCATTCAATTAGTTGAAAGAGAAAAGAAACGCGGTAAAACTATTTTGATGTCTAGCCATATATTTAAAGAAATTGATGCTAGTTGCGATAGAATCGCTGTTATTAAAGATGGAAAAATTGTTTCTTTATTTAAATCTAGTGAATTAAAACATAAAACTTTAAAAACTTATGTTGTTACATTTATAAATTTAAATGATTTAAATGAATTCTTACATGATGATCATATAGATTTTAAGATAGTTGATTATCATAAAGATAAATATCAAGTTGTTATTAGCGTTGATGATTCTAAAATTAATAGTTTTATTAAGGAAACTTCTAAATATGAAGTAACTGATTTAACTGAAATTAAAGAAACATTAGAAGATTATTTTATGTCTTTCTATAAAGAAGAAAAGACTTATGTTGGAGTTAAGTAATTATGGAAAAGAAAGATGTAGTAATTGTTGATAATATAACTAAAGACTATGGCTTAGGTCGTGGTAATTTTAATATCTCATTTAATATTAAAGATGGAGAAGCTGTTGGCATCGTTGGAGAAAATGGTGCTGGTAAAACTACTTTAATGAGACAATTTATGGGTTTTATTAAACCTAATAGTGGAAAGATTACAATTTATGGTTTAGATGCTTATAAAGATGCAGCTGAAGTTAAAAATTATGTTGGTTATGTTCCTGGTGAAATTAATTATCCAGATGTTAAAAGTGGAATTATATTCTTAAATAGTTATGCAAAGATGTGTGGAGTAACTGATTTTACTTATGCAGATAGTTTAATTAAAAGACTTCAACTTGATATCAGAGCTTATCCTAAAAGAATGTCTAAAGGTATGAAACAAAAAACAGCTATTGTTACTGCTTTAATGAAGAAACCGCCTTTAGTATTATTAGATGAACCGACTACCGGTTTAGATCCTTTAATGAGAGATGAACTTCTAAATATTATTTTAGAAGAAAAACAAAAAGGAACAACAATCTTCATGTCTAGTAATAGTATTGAAGAATTAGAAAAAGTATGTGATAAAGTTATTCTAATTTCTAATGGTAAAATCCTTGATGTAGCTGAATTAGATGTTATTAGAAATATTGACTTTAGAGATTATAAAATTGAATTCAATAAAAAAGAAGAATATCTAAAATTTATTGAAGGTCGAAAAGATATTATTAGACTTCAAGATATTTATAATCAAGCAACTGTTAGAGTTAAAAAAGAAGATATAACTGAACTACTTCAAACTCTTACAAACTATGATTTGAGGTTTATAAGTCAATTAAAATATGACTTAGCTAAGTATTTTGACGAAAGAAGAAAAGGAGGCAATTAATATGAGAAAAAAAGAAAAAACATTGCAGAACTCAACTGAAAATGTAGAATTTCCTTCAAATATTAATGATATTGAAACAACAAATAAGCATAAAAAGAAGGGTTTATTCTCGTTTGCTTTATTTAAAGAAAATATAAAAAGCTATTGGGGATCATGGTCAATAGTTTCTTTAGGTAATGCTATTTTAATTATCATAGTTGTTATGATTTTATCTAGTTTAAATATTAATGAAACTAAAAAAGCTATGACTGGTATGTTTCAAAATGCTGATACAGAAGAAACAGTTAAAACTGGTGTAATTGGTTTATATTCAAGTTTTAAAGAAGCTGGACAAACTTATGAGACATTAACTACAAGTCAAAAAATGCTTATTAATTCTTTGTCAACAATGTATGAGCAAGTTAATAATCAAAATACATTATCAACTTTAAGATATGTTGAAACTACATATAAACGTTTGTATGATATCGATAAAAATCATGAAAACGCTAAAAAGAATACAGTTACTCTAGTTGATACTTATTTAAATAACTTTTCTTCAATGTCTAATGAAGAAAAGGAATTAGCAAAAGCTATTGTTCCTTATTATATAGATGAATATCAAGCAACAATGAATGATTCAACTGTTACTACTAAAACTAGATTAATTAATGCAATTGGTAAATATTTAGTTAATAGTGTTCAAAATCAATATTCATTAAGTGATGAAGTAGCTAATACAATTAAAGATTTAGTAATTAATTCAATTAATGATTATGATAAAAAAGTTTCTGGAATTACAGATGCTAATAAGAAAACATTAATTGCTAAACAAACTGCTACTGAATTAACTTTTGAAATTATTCCTTTAGTAACTGATGAAAGTTTAAAAGAACAAACTACATATTTAATTAATGATTTAAAAAGTAGATATGAAGAAAGAAAAGAATCTTTTGTTGGTAATGTTGATAAATATTATGATCAAAGTGTTTCAGCTTCAATTATTGATGTAGTAGTAAATACTTTAGAAGACTACGCTTATTTAAACTATTTACCTACTTATAAAGTTGAATATATTACTAGTGTTAGAGGACTCCCTTTAATAAAAGAATCAACTGGAACTGTTGATAGTAATGGAAATATTATTTATAGAGAAGTAGAAACTAATAAATATGATCCAGAGCATTTTATTAAAGTAAGTGGAACAATGGGTAATGCTTCTAATATGCTTGAAAAGAAAAATAAAGCTATTATTACTGGTAAAGAATATACTCAAAAAGAAATTGATCAAGCAAAAAAAGAAGCTCAAACTTCAATTGCATTATCTAAAACTTATTTAATATCATTTATGAATGAGTTTATTAATAGAGATGATGATAATAAAAATACTTATTTTGATGGTAAAAATATTATTGATAATGCTATTAGTGAAAAGTCAATTGAAATGGTTATTGAGCAAGGCAAAAAGACCTTAATTGATACATATAACTCTGCAAATAACACCTTAATTACAAATATTGAAGATATTCCAAGTGACTTCTTAGGCATGCCTAGCGAGTCAATCGTAAACTTATTAAAAGTTTATGCTGTTAGTGGATTAAGTAGTTATCAAGAGATTTATAAAGAGTATAGTACAAAAGGATATGATGCTACTGAAACAATGTTAATAAGTATGACTTTAGCAAGTAAAACTGTTACTGGTTCATTACCACCTGCTTTAACTGATACCTTAACTGAATTAGGTAGTATGAATACTTATGGATTTATGGTTGGTGTTGTTGCATTTGGTATGGCTTGTTTATTAATGCCTTTAGTTTATACAATTATATTAGCTAATGGATTAGTTGCTGAAAAAGTTGAAACTGGATCTTTAGCCTTTACTTTAGCTACACCTACTAAACGTAATACATTTGTCTTTACTCAAGCAGTATATTTAATAGTTAGTGAAGTAGCTTCTGGAATTGTATTGTTACTTGGTGCTATTTTAGCTAGAGAAGTTGGTATTGCTATTGGTGGAACTGACTTTTTAGAATCATTATTACTATCTGATATTATTAAATTTACATTAGGTTCTGTAATGGTTATTATTGCAATGAGTGGTATTTGTTTCTTATCAAGTTGTATATTTAATAAAACTAGATTTGCTATTGGTGTTGGCGGTGGTATTAATATATTCTTCTTTATTTGCTCTATATTAGGCTTATTTGGTAGTAAAGCAATGCCTGGAGCAATTAGAATTGATTCGATGGATATATTTAATTACTTCACTATCGATAATTTATATGATGGATTAGCTGCAATGAATGGAGATGCTATTTATTGGATTAAATTATTAGGATTAGTTGCAATTACTGCAGTTACTTATAACGTTGGTATAACTTACTTTAATAAGAAAGATTTACCTCTATAATAAATAAATGTTTAAAAGATTATATTAGGGATGATATTTAATTCGAATATTTAATGTTGGTATTTTTGATACGTTTGTTGAAACTATCGAAGATAAATATAATCGTTTCATCCGTCCAGATGATGTAGTGGAATTTGTAAATAGAACTAATGCTTATCATTAGTAGTTATTATTAGTACGGCCGATAGTACATATAATTTAAACAAAGAGAATAATCACTTTTAAGATTGAATATCTTAGAAGAAGCTAATAATGAGTTCCTGTATTCCCGTTAGTTAGTTTTACGTGACTCTAGCAGCAGTGTTACATAAGATAAATTAACTTTAATTAATAATTATCGTATGGTAAAATGACCACGTTATAGGTATCATAGAACCTATGTTAAGAGAAAAGATGAGAGATGTATTCGGCTCATCAGGTATGTTTATTTAGGTAAGGAATAAAAATGTCAATGAGATTATTTGTTTTTGATGTAGATGGAACTATTATTGATTATGATCAAAATATAAAAAGTGAAACTATGGAATCTATAAATAATCTTTTACGTTGTGGAGAATCGGTCGCTATTGCTAGCGGCCGTCCTTTCCCAGGCGTTAAAAAATATTTGTCTTTATTTGTTGAAGGAAATAAATATGCTATTTGTTCTAATGGAGCAAGTATTTATGATTTTGATGGTAATCTATTATTTAGAGATGGATTACCAATTTCTTTATTAAATGAAATGTACTTAGATTTTGAAAAAAGCTCGCTAAACTTAAATGTTTTTGCTTTTTTTGATAATTATGTAGCGTATTATAAATATGATGAATGGATCGAAAGAGAATTAAGATTAAATGATGCTTTACCATATGATCTAAATAAAATTAATTATAGTAAAGATATGTTAATTGATAAAATTATTGTTGGAGGAGATCCTGAAAATAGTAAACAAACAGTAATTAAAAAGGAAATATGTGATAAATATCATGTAGTAAGAAGTAGTATCTTTTTTATTGATATTATGAATAAAGAAATAGATAAAGCTAGTGGTGTAAGTAAATTAGCTGAAATAATCAATGTCAATCAAAAAGATATTTATACATTTGGTGATGCGTTGAATGATTATTTAATGATTAAGAATTTTAATGGTATTGCAATGGGCAATGCTTTAAAAGAAGTTAAAGAAGTAGCTAAATTTGTTACTAAAGATGTAAATGATTGTGGCATAACTTATGCTATTGATAATTATATAAATAAAATTATTTAACTATTTTAATTGATAAAGGTTTATTTTTATTTTTAAATTCATTAATGAAGTTATTAATTAATTCTTCATTTTTTGTTTTACAAGTAAATGTTATTTTAAGAGCATCTTTTCCATTATATTTAGTTACAAAAGATTTTATATTTGAATAATTAATATTATATTTCTTTAATGTTTCTAATAACTCTGCCATTATCGGTTCATCTTCATAAGTCATTATAGAAACATTAATAAAACCTTTTTTAATTTTATTTTCTATATTTTGGAATGATATTAAACAAAGCAATGTAAATATAGTAGCTATTAAACCAATTATAAAATAACCTGCTCCACAAGTCATTCCTATAGCCATTGTTACCCATATTGAAGCAGCAGTAGTTAATCCTTTTATATTAACACCATTTTTAACAATACTTCCTGCTCCTAAAAAAGTAACACCAGTAACTCCAGCAGCTGCTAATCTCATAGGATCTCTAGTGGTTGATCCTGGTATTCCATATTGTGAAATAATCATAATTAAGGCGCTACCTAGACATATTAAAATATGTGTTCTAAAGCCTGCTGGATGTCCATTTGTTTCTCTTTGAAAACCTATAATTCCACCAAAAAAAGTGGCGAATAGTAGACTTATTACTAAAAGTATGAGGTTTCCGTACCATCCAAGGTTATTAAAAAAATTAACAATTATTGAATCGATACCAGTAGGGGTAGTGAAACCAAAAGAAGTTTCAGTTAATAAAATATTTTCTAGCACCATATTTTAATAGTAATATTTTTTCCTTCATTTGTGAATAGATTAAAATAAACCTTTAGTTAACAAATTGTTCAATACAAGTTGTACCGTTAGAATTATAAATATTAACCATGATAATTTTAATGCAATTTTTTAAGATCTATTTTTAATTATCTCATTGTGTCTTGAAATCGTATATTAATAAGTATCGTATATTTCCAACATATTTATGTAAAGTCAATACTTGGGTGTTAAGTACTTTCTTTTACAACTATACATTTAATTCTACTAATAGCATAGAAAAGTTCTTTTGCGATATTATATGATATTGGTACATTCTCGTTGAATTAACTGGTACAATTTTTGTACACATATCAAAAATGTGTCAAAGATAAAATTTTCTTCTAGATATTTATTGAAAAAAATAATGAATAAAATTTTTACGATGAACGTATTTTAAAATTTTCGCTTAACAGGTTTTTGCTTCTAAATTTTACTATATAGAAATTCCTATTTGATAAAAAATACATATTTTATATGTATTATTATTAAATTCTTGAAATAATTGATTATAATATTGATATTTCTAGTGTATGATGCAAAAAACTGGGTTCTTTAATTTTTTAATAGACTGACAAATTTAAAACATAAACATATTCAAATTTATTGCTTTTTTAAAATTTTTATGTAATTATGAAATAAGATAAATAAATCTTAATTTCGAAAGGAGAAAAGTTAATGAAACGAAGATTTTTAATAATCCCAGCTGTTTTGTGTGCTTCAATTTTAGGCTCTTGCGGTGGGAAAACTCCTTTAACGGGCGTTGCTAAAATTTTAGATGATAATAAAGCTACGAGCGTTGAAGAACTTGCAAAATTAGCAAAAGAAGAAAAAGGTGGATTTACTGTCTATTCTACCTCTTCAAAAACAGGTAAGAACATTACTCAATTTGCTAAAAAATATGGTTTAGAAGGAACTGGAGAATTTAAATCAATTAAACAATCCGAAAGTGAATTCTATACAGTTATTGACAAATTAATCGATTCTGGAAGTAAGGATATCGATGCTGTTGTTACACAAAATGGTGCTTCATTAGCTACTGAACTTATAAGTGGTTCTTTATTAAATTATATACCAAAAGGATTTACTTCAAGTGATTACTACGCATTTATGTATTATTTGAAATCGTTTGCTATTTCAAAACAATCTAGTGAAAAATTTGATAATGTTTGGGATTTAATTGATACAACAACCCCTGTTCAGTTTAAAAAGACTAATGAACCTATTAACCAACTCTTTATGGCTGAATTAACAACAGAAAAATGGTCAAAAAAATTAGCTAGTGCTTATGAAACAAAATATGGCAAAAACAAATTAGAAGGTGAATTAAAGAAAGGCAAATATAAAAATGCTGGTTGGATGTTCTTAGATAAATTCTTAAGCCGTGTTACTAATGTCTCTTCAGAAGGTGATTGTGCTAAACAATGTGCTAATGCTACTTCACCATTCGTTGGTTTTTCGCCTATCAGTAAATATTCATTAGGTGAAGAAGGTAATTATAATAAAGTTAATTTCTTAGATTCAATGAATGGATTTAAAGGATATGCTTATAAATTCTATTATCAAATTTCAAAGACAACAGATAGACCTTATACAGCTATGTTATATGCTAATTACATTTCTAATGCTGAAGGTATTACAACTTGGACATCTGAAGGAAACGGAATTTATTCGGCTGGAGATGCTAATATCAATACATTATTAGATAACTGTGTTATTGAAAACTTTGAAGATGTTAAAGGAGAGTGGGCAGAAATCGTTGCTAAGCTCGAATCTTACGCTTCCTAATTTATATATTAATAATTGAAAAAACGGGAAGAGATTAATATTTCCCTTCCCTTTTTTAGGAGAAACTAATGAATAAAATATTTAAAAAATCTTTAAATCGTAGTAAATCGTTTTTCTCTGAACCTGCTAACTTTATTTTAACAATCTTTCTATGCATTTTTTTAGTTACAACAATTTTACCGCTTGTTTCTATTATTTTAGAAAGTTTTACTGTTCATAAACAAGAAACTTTATTCTATGGAAAGCCTACGGGTTCTCTTACTACTCTTGGATGGAGTTCTTTACTTTTTACAGGTAACTACGATTATTCAATTAAATACTTTTATAAACCTTTAGGAAATTCACTTCTTATTGCTTTAATTGCTTCATTTGTTGCAATTTTGATAGGTGGTGTTTTTGCATGGTTTATATGTAGAACAAACGTTAAGTGGAAAAAAGTAGTCTCTGCACTCCTTATTTTCCCTTATATTATGCCTTCATGGACTATTGCATTATGCTGGAAAAATATATTTGCTAATACCAATGTTCCAAGTATTGGTGCTAACGGATTCTTAGCTTCAGTTTTTGGAATTTATGCTCCTACATGGTTAGTCTTTGGAGCTTTACCTATTGGTATAACATTAGGTATTCACTATGCTCCTTTTGCTTATATTTTAATTGGTGGCATCTTAAAAAATATGGATGCTAACTTAGAAGAAGCTGCCACTATTTTAAAAACATCTAGAGCAAGAATTTTAACTAAAATTACCCTACCAATTGTTGCTCCTGCAATGCTTAATACGTTCTTATTAGTCTTTGCAAGTTCAATAAGTGCCTATGCAGTCCCTGTTTTCTTAGGAACCGCCGTTGACTTTAACACCTTAACTACATCAATGAAATATTTCAATGGTAATAAACCTGCTCAAGGCTTTGCTATAGGTATTCTGCTAGTATGTTTAGGGTTAATAGTTATGACTGTTAATAATTTATTAACAAGTAAAAGAAAATCATACACTACAGTTACTGGCAAGAGTGGACAAGTTTCTTACGTTGACTTAAAGAAAGGCAAGTATCCTATAGCAATTTTAGGAATGATTGTTGTTTTATTAATTTCTATTATTCCTATTTGTTCGTTTGCACTTGAATCGTTGTTATCAACTCCAGGAGATTATTCATCTATTTCACTAGATTTCTGGATTGGTGATGCTAATGACTCGGTTTTAGCTAATAAATACTATAACTGGGAAGGTGGAATTTTACGTAATGTAACGGTATGGAAATCTTTAGGTAATAGTTTACTATTATCGACTGTATGCTCGGTTATTGCTGGTACTTGTGGACTATTATTAGGATATGGAATTGTTAAGAAAAAACATTCTAAATTATCAAAAACTGTCAATACATTGTCATTTATTCCTTATTTAATACCTTCAATGGCGTTTGGTATGGCTTATATGGCATTCTCAGTTAAAGCTGGAATCCTTTATGGTTCGTTCTTATTACTTGCAATTGTAGGATCTGTTAAATATATGCCTTTTGCTACGAAGAGTTCAACTGGTGCAATGATGCAATTATCAGGAGAAATTGAAGAAGCAGCTATTTTAACGGGTACTCCATGGTGGAAACGTATGACAAGGGTTATATTCCCAATTCAAAAATCTTCATTCTTATCAGGATATTTATTACCATTTATCTCCTGTATGAGAGAATTATCGTTATTTGTATTCTTAATTATTGATTCTAATTTCATCGTTACTACTTTATTAATGTATTATAACGAAAAAGGCTATGATCAATATGGAAATGCACTTAACCTTTTGATTGTTATTATCGTTTTATTAGTTAACTTCATAATTAACAAACTAACAGGTGCTAGTATTGACAAAGGTGTAGGAGGTAATTAGTATGTCTGAAATTATATTAAAAAATGTTTATAAAAAATGGGGAAAATTTGTTGCTGTTGATAATTTAAACATGACCATTAATGATAGAAGCTTTGTTTCTTTACTTGGTCCTTCTGGATGTGGAAAAACTACAACTTTACGTATGATTGCTGGTTTAGAAACTCCTACTAGTGGACAAATTATCATTGATGGAAAAACAGTCTTTGATTCTGAAGAAGGAATAAACGTTCCTCCTAGTAAAAGAGATGTTGGTTTCTTATTCCAAAACTATGCTCTTTGGCCACACATGACCGTTTATAAAAACATCGCTTTTGGACTTGAAAATTTAAAATGGAAAAAAGAACAAATCGATGAAAGAGTTCATGAATTATTAAAATTACTCAAAATTGAAGAATTTGAAAATCGTTATCCAGGCGAATTATCTGGTGGTCAACAACAAAGAGTTGCTATTGCTCGTACATTAGCCCCTCGTCCTAAAATTTTATTTATGGATGAACCTTTGAGTAACCTCGATGCTAAACTTCGTACAGAAATGCGTATAGAGTTAAAACGTTTACATTTAACAACCGATTCAACATTTGTTTATGTCACTCATGATCAATTAGAAGCTATGACATTATCTACCAAGGTTTGTATTATGGAACTTGGAAAAGTTAAACAATACGCTGCCCCATTAGAAATGTATAATCGACCATCATGTTTATTCGTTGGTGACTTTATTGGATCACCTACAATGAATTTTATTGAAGCTACATTAGATGGAAGTGATATTACTTTCTCAGGAATTAAAGCTAAATTTATTAGTGAAAAAGAAGTAGATATTCATGAAAATGTTATATTAGGTATTAGACCAGAATATATTTCGATTAATCATAATGGAAAAATTAAAGGCAAAGTCTTCTCTACTCTTCCTTCGGGTATGGAAACTACTGTTAAAATTGAAGTTAATAATGAAATTATAACATCAGTTGTATTTGGTGGAATTGATTATACTGTAAATGGTGAAATTGCTTTTGATATCATAGGAGATGCAATTATCTTTAATAAAGAAACTACTGATAATATAGCAATGGGTAAAATTGTTATTGAATAATTATGGAACAATTTGATTTTTTGGACTTAAAAAGTAAATTCATAACTGTTATCAAAGATGCTTTAAAAGATATTGATAATACTGAATCCTTGGATATTAAGAAAAAAGAATTAAATGATATTGCTACTTTTGCTGATGAATATATCGAAAAAAAGTTAAGAGAATTCATACATTCATCATTTCCTCTTCATCGAATAATCGGTGAAGAGGAAGGAGATAATAATGTTGATTCTCCTTATGAATGGATAATTGATCCAATAGATGGAACAGTTAATTATGTTTCTAAAATACCATTTTTTTCTTCGACAATTGCTTTAAGGTATAATAAAGATACTATCTTTGGGTTAATATATGATATTCCTAATAATGATATATATTATGCGATAAAAGGAAAAGGATCGTTTAAAAATGATATTCCTTTAAAAGTATCTGATAAATCTGATTTAAGTGAATCAATTGTAACAATTTGTTTAACATCTTCTTATGATGAAATATTAACGAAAGAAGTATTAGATATTATTAAAAAGTTACAACCTCATTTAAGAGGAATAAGAATTATTGTATCTACTGCTTATGAATTAACATGGATTGCTTCAGGTTTAACAGAAGGAATGATTAATATTAAACCTAGTTTAGGAGTTAGCTCGAAAGCTGGAATATTAATAGTAACAGAAGCTAATGGAAAGGTTAGCAATATAAAAGGTAATAAGAGAGATAATATTGATACATTACTAGTTACTAACGGATTAATTCATGATAAAATCCTAAAAATAATAAATTCATAAATTAAATATATTTATTTTAATAATGCTTCATATTCTTTAAGAAATGAAGCATTTTTAATATTGATTAGGAATTTCTATTTTGTAAAAATCATAAGCAAAAAGCTTATTAAACTAAATTTTTAAAAAAATATTTGTTATGAAAAGCTTATTTTTTAATTTTTGCGTTATAAATATCTAGAGGAACAAATTTATCTTTAC
>JALEXS010000046.1 GCA_022780025.1 Mollicutes bacterium
GAAAATTCTTGTCTTTTGTAATAGAGATCATTTAGAAAATCTGAATTACGATATTTCATAAATCAAATTATATAGGAAAAAATAAAAAACCACGACAATTAAGTCGTGGACGTGAATCATTTTGATTCACTTTTGTTCTAAAATATATAGGTAATCGGAAACCCCCAACAGAATAAATAAAACGAAGATTACTATTGTAATAGGAGAAAAAATGAGAAAATCTAAAGTTTTATGGCTTGCTACCGTTTTATTAGGTACAAGTATTGTTGCTACATCTTGTGGTGATGATGTAGTTGCAGATTCAAATGTTGATTACCTTATTAATTTTGTTTATGAAAATGGGGAAAAATATTTATTTGAAGCTAAAGGTGGCAGCTTAATTGACCTTACTACTTTTGAGTTACCTACTGTTGATTATAAGAAATTAGAAGGTTTTTATACTGATGAAAATCGTTCTACTTTATATGATTATAGTAAAGAAGTTCATTCAAATTTAACACTTTATGTTAAACATGTTGATAATGTTAGAACTATTAAGTCTTTAAAAGATGAAAATATTAAAGATCAAAAAGTAATTGTTAGCGGTGTTGTTGGTTATAAAAAAAGATTAAAAGGTTTACCAACTGAAAATGATCCAGAAGGAAATAGATATAATAGCCAAATGGATTGTTTCTATTTATTCGATGATACTGCTTCTATTTTAGTTTATGATAGAGCAGTTAATAATGAAGTTAAAGTTGGTAATAAAATTACTTTAAAAGCAACTTATACAACTTATATTTTAGAAGATGAAATTGGTTTTGCTCAAAAAGCAGGATATACAGGTAGTAGACAATTAATAAATTGTAGTATTGTTAGTAATGATAATTCATTAACAAATACTTTTGATAATTCTTTAGTTAGTGATAAGGATGTATATGATATTACAGTTGCACCTACTAATATTAATCTTACAGGTAACGTCTATAATATACGTGCTAAGATTGAAAAGAAACAAGAAACAGGATTTATAAATTATTATTTATATGATCAATCTGGTGTTGGTTCACTTTATGTTTATACAAATAATAATGGTAGTGATTATGCTTGGCTTGATGAATATGCAGATAATTCTACATATTATAATGTTATAGTTGCTATATATAACGCTAAATGTGCTTCTAATAATAGTTATTTTAGAGTTATTCCTTTAGAAGTTAATGATAAATATGTTAGAACTAAAGAAGATGTTGCTAGAGGTGCTGCTATAACTGCTAGTAGAAGTATTAATAATTTATATTATCAAAATGAAGTAGATGTTACTTTAAATAACTTAGTTTCTATTACTGATACTGGTTCTGAATTTAATGGTGCAACCATTAAATTAAGTAGTAGTAATGAAGAATTAATTACTATTAATAATGATAATAAAATAGTTATTAAAGCTAATAAAACTGGTAAAGCTACTATTACTTTTGAAGCTACATTAAATGAAGCAAAAGCAACATTTAGTAAAGAAATTACAGTAACTGGTATTGATGATGTTAAAGCTACTAATATTCAAGATATTTATTCAAATGTAGATAGTTATAACGGACAAGAAGTAACTGTTAAAGGTGTTGTTGTTGGATATTCCTGGAAAGCTAAAGCTGGAAATAAAGGTGTTTATTATGTTAATGATGGCACTAATACAATGTTAGTAAGTCCAAATAACGATAGTTTAGAAACTACTTTAGAAATTGGACAAGAAGTTATTTATACAGGTACATTTAGCACTGGAAAAGAAGGCGATCGTGTATTAAATGATGCTCAAATTAAATATTATTCATTAGCTAAAAAAGAATTGATTTATACATTTAAATCTTATACTGTTAGTGAACTTGTTGAAATTTCCGCTAAAGTTAAAGAAGATAAAACATCAGTTAGTAATATTAGTGGTGAAGTTTTTGAAACTACATTTATTGTAAAAAGAGTAGATACTCCTTACGCAGTTAACTTTGTTATGGTTGATCCTAATGACGAAAGTAAATCAACTACTATTTATAGTAATGGTGGGGCAATTGATAAAAATACTATTAATTTCTTAGATGAATTTAATGGTAAAAAAGTTAAAGCTAAAATTGGTATTAGAGATGAATACTATAAAGCTAAATTAAGAATAGACGTTTTAAATGAAACTATTACTTTAGCTGAATAACTATTAATAATAAATTTCAATAATTAAAAGGTGCGAGAAATCGCATCTTTTATTATTTAATGGGGGTTTTGCAGGTTTTTTATTTAAAATAAAGACTTTTTATTAGTAATTTATAGATAATTTTTTTCTATTAAATATAAAAGAAATCTATTAAAATAAAGATATGAAAAAGATAAAAAGACATGACAATATTATAAATTACGTTAGAGATTATCAATTTAGTTTTATAGAAAAACCATTTAACGATGTTGATGCTTTAATTTTTAGTGAGTTAGCTTATTATAATTTTTCAATGGTTTCTAATACTTTTAAGAAGATTAAATTAAAAGATTTAGATATAGATTTACTTACAACTGAAGATGGTCATAAAGTATCTGATTATGAACATAAATATATGTTAATAAAAGATATGATGAACTCAATAAGATTCAAAGATATCGAAGTAAGTAATTTTTTAAAAATATATGATGAAGATAAAGAAGAACAATATGCATCAGTATTGATTCATTATAAAAAAATATTTTCTTATGTAAGTTATAGAGGAACTGATTTAACAGTATATGGATGGAAAGAAGATTTTAATTTATCTTTTTCCTTTCCTTTATCATCTCATATTGATGCTTTAAATTATTTAAATGCTTCATACCATCATTTAAATAAAATTATTTATGTGGGTGGACATTCTAAAGGTGGAAATTTAGCAGTTTATGCTGGAATTATGGCAAAAAAGCGTTTATATAAATATATTAAAAACATATATTCTTTTGATGGTCCTGGATTTAAAGAACAATTTTTTAAAAATAAGAAATATATCGAAAGAAAAAATAAAATTATTAAATATGTTCCTGAATTTTCTATATTTGGAATGATTATGGAAGAAAGTGAAGATTTCATTATTGTAAATGCAACTGGATTTACAATAATGGAACATATTGTATTTAATTGGATAATTAAAGAAGACAAATTTGATGTATTATCAGATATTACAAGTGGAGCTAGTGTCTTTGATGATACGATAAATAAAATGCTATGTTCTTATAGTGATGAAGATAAAAAGAAATTAATTACTACTTTATATAATTTATTGATTGAAAATGATATTGTTAGAACTAATGATATTAAAAGTAAATTGGTTGATATTTTTAAAACTTATTCAAAGCTTGATAAAGATTCAAAAGACTTTATTAAGAAAATAACTAAAAAATTCTTAACTTTAACACTTATCAATGTTAAAGATGATATAAGTAAAGGAACTTCAAGATTGAAGAATAATATTTTGATTAAGATTAAAAAGAATTAACTATTTTAACTTTTTGCCTACATTAAATGCTTTTGCTACCCTTTTTCCTATTTCCATATAAGAAGAACTAGTTGGGTCATAACATATTAATTTAGCTTTTTCTAAATCAATTTTGCCATTTGAATCAATTATTTTTTGATCAACTGAAACATTTACTATTTTTGCAAATAATAATTCTTTTTCTTTATCGTAATTAATTAATTCACATTCCAAAGCTAAAGGTAATTCCTCAATTAATGGAGCATTTACTAATTGACTTTTAACAGTGTGAAAAAGAGATTTTTGAAGTTTATTTTTTTCGTCTTTTCCACTAACTATACCAACATAATCGCAACTTGTAACTGTGTCTAATGTACCTGCACTTAAAGTAAAAGCCTTAGTTCTTAATATATTTTCTGTTGTTAAATGGTCTTTACTTAAACATATACAAACTTTATCAAAGTCGGCCATCATTGCCCTAGCAGCATTCATTATATCGATAGACATATCTTTATTATATGTTGCAATAATGCAAACAGGTTCTGGTACTAAAAATGATTTTATATTGAAATTTTGTCTCATAAAATTGCTCCTTTATTTATTTTATTATATGTTTTAATTAATGTTTTGTTAATAATTATAATTTATTTTTTTGTCAATTCTTGTCAATCGATGAACTAAAAAAAGGATTTTCTTTTAATAAATTATTCGATTTAATCAAAATTTCTTTTACTTTTGTTTGAATTGTGCTTTAATCTAAATAGTTGTTAATCAACCAAGGAGTTTCTTTATGACAGGTGTAGTAAAGTTTTTCGATGATGCTAAAGGCTATGGTTTTATTGTAAATGATGAAAACAAAAAAGATGTTTTTGTTCATTATACAGGCATTGAAGGTAAAGGACACAGATCTTTAAAAGACGGACAAAAAGTCACTTTTGACGTAGTAATTGATGAAAAAAGTGGCAAAGAAAGAGCAGTTAACGTAAAATAAATTAGATTATAAAATCTAATTTATGTTTATTAAGAAAAAGAGTTGTTGTGATATTAAATTAAGTTCTTCATTTAAGCCTGATATTGAGGTTGGTTTAAATGATGAAGAAGTTAATTATTATAAAAATTTAAAATTAATAAATAAACGCAAAAAATTTAAAGGTAAATCGCATTTCAGAATTATTTTTGAAAGCTTTTTTACTTTTTTTAATATAATCTTATATATTTTAGTTATTATATTTGCGTTATTTCAAAATTTATATCCAAACGGAGAAAAAGCTATTACTATTACCAAATATGGTTTTCTTATAGTTATATTTTTTAATGCATTATCAAATATTATTTCTAGTGAAGCTAGTAAACATGTTATTAAAAAAATGAAAATTATATCTTCTGGTAAGGTTAAGGTTATTAGAAATGGTATTGTTCAAGAAATTAATAATGATGATATTGTTTATAATGATATAGTTATTTTAAGTGAAGGTGATAATGTCCCTTGCGATATTGAAATAGTTAAAAATAATTGTAGAGTTAATGAATCAATGCTTACTGGAGAAAGTGTCCCTTTAGATAAAAAAGTAGGCGATAAGGTATTATCTGGTAGTTTTATAGTAGATAATTTGATATATGGTAGGGTTATTGCAGTAGGAAATGGGACCTTTGTTGCAGGACTAGAAAATAAAATAAACACCATAAAAAAGAAAAAAAGCCTGCTAATCTCAAATATAAATAAAATAATTAAATATTTAGTATTATTTTTAATACCAATTGTTTTTCTTGTTGGTTTTAAAATTTACTATGTTGGTAAAGATGGGAATCATTTTGTTTTTACTTTAGATATAGTTACTAAATGTGGTGCGACTTTAGTTGGAATGATTCCAATTGGGATGATTTTATTATCTTCAATTTCTTTATCTGAATCTATTATTCATTTATATAGGCAAAATACAATGATTCAAAATTTGTATGCTGTTGAAAATTTAAGTAGAGTAAATACTCTTTGTTTAGATAAAACAGGTACTTTAACTACACAAAACTATGAAGTTAAAGAATATATAAATTTAACTTCTATTGATATAAGTGAAATAATGAAAATTATTTTAAAATATAATGAATCTAATAATAAAACATATAAAGCTTTAAAAAGTTACTTTGGAATTATTGATAAAAATATTGATATTAAATCTATCGTTCCTTTTAAAAGTGAATATAAATATAGTATTACTAATGCTATTGATGATTCCTATTATTTAGGGGCTCCAGATATAATTTTTAAAGATAATAAAGATTTATTAAATAAAATCCACACTTATACTAAACAAGGTTATAGAGTTATTGGATTAAAAAATAATTCTAATCCATTAGGTTTTATTGTTTTAAAAGATGAATTAAGGAAAGGAATTGTTGATACTTTAAATTATTTTAATTCACTTAATATTAATATCAAAATTATTAGTGGTGATAATATAGAAACAGTTAAGGAAGTCTCTAGTTTAGCTGGTGTTAAAGAGTTTAATAAGGCTATTTCTTTAGAAAATGTAGAAATTAGTGAAATTAAAGATATTTTTGATAAATATACGATATTTGCAAGATCGACACCGGATCAAAAAAATGAAATTATTAAGTGTTTACAATCTAAAGGAGAAATAGTTGGTTATATTGGTGATGGTGTAAATGATACATTAAGTTTAAAGCAAGCAAATTGTAGTGTTACTTTTAATTCTTCAGTCGATTCTTGTAAAAGCTTAAGTGATGTTATTTTATTAGATGATGATTTTTCTCATTTACCTAACACTTTTTTAGAAGGAAGAAGAGCAATTGCCAATATTGAAAGATCTATATTATTATTTTTAACTAAATCAATGTTTATAGGTTTATTCTCCCTTTTATCAGTTTTTACTAAAAAAGGATTATATATAGAAATTGAATCTATTTATATATATGAGTTTGTTTCAATAGCGCTTTGTGGATTTTTATTATCATTACAAAATAATAAAAATAAACCTATTGAAGGCAATTTTGTATTAAAAGTAATAAAACAATCAATATTTTATGCATTGTTTATGACTATAGGAGCTTTTTCCCCTTTATTTATTAATTTATTTATTCATTCAAACTATATAAGTTGTTTAATAACAATTAATATTACTTTAACTGGATTAATTATATTATTTGATATATGTAGACCATTTAAAAAATATACTACGATTGTATTTATTATTGGAGTAAGTTTATCTACTTTATTAATGTTTGCATTTAATGATGTATTTTTAGATCCTAATTACTTAAAAGGAATAAGTGGTGGTTTAAATCAAATTAAATTAATATTTGATGATTTCTTTAAAATGCAAGTATTTAAGAGCTTTAGTTATCATGAAGTAATTTCTATTATAATCTCATTTATTTTATTAATTTTAATTTATATATTAGCTATATTTATAAAAAAGAAGAATCTAATCAATAAATTTTTATTATTTATAAAAAAGAAATAATTAATGGTTTATAATAAATTTATGAAAATTGTATTAGATAGTATAGAAGTCAAAAATAGTGATCAATATACAATTGATAGTGGAATATCATCGATTGAATTAATGGAAAGAGCTGGTTTTAATATCTTTAATAATATTAAAGAAATTATTAATAAAAGCGATCGTGTTTTAATTGTGTGTGGTAGTGGCGGTAATGGTGGTGATGGATACGTCATTGGTAGATATTTATATAATGAAGGATATGATGTTTCTATTTATTCTTTAGGAAGTCATTTTAATAATGAGTGTTTAATTAATAAAAATAGATATCAAGGTAAATATGTAACTGATATTAATGATGATTATGATATTTATATTGATGCTATATTTGGTATAGGGTTGAATAAAATTATTGAAGGCAATTATTATGAGATCATTAACAAAATTAATAATTATAAAGGATTAAAAATATCTATTGATATACCTAGTGGGATCAATGGAACTACTGGTGAAATTATGGGTATTGCTTTTAAATGTAATTATTTATATACAGTAGAATTTATTAAATTAGGTTTATTATTAAATAAAGCATCTAATTATTATGATCAATTAAAAGTTATTCATATTGGTATAAAATCTATAAAAAAAGATGGTTTCTGCAAGGTTTTTGATAAAAAAGACTATATAAATTATCTTCCAAAACGTGAAAAAGTATCTAATAAAGGAAATTATGGAAGGTGTGCTATTATTGGTGGAAGTAAAGAATTACTTGGTGCAATATTATTAAGTAATAATGCTTTTGCTACATTAAAAGTAGGTTCAGGATATTCAACAATTTGTATTCCAAATTCTTTATTACCACTATATGCATTAAGACATTTAGAAAATACTTATATATTATTTAATGATGAAGATGGTCATATAAAATATGATGAAGAAAAATTATCTAAATTACTTAATCAAGATGCAATTGCAATAGGAATGGGTATTGGAACTAGTCTTGAAGTGTATAAAATAATTTCATATTTATTAAAGAATTTTAAAAATAAATTAATAATTGATGCAGATGGACTCAATTCTTTATCAAAATATGGTGTAGATATATTAAAAGATCATCAATGTGAGGTGATTTTAACTCCACATTTAATGGAATTTTCTCGATTAATCAATAAACCATTAGAGAAAATTTATAAAAATGAGATAAATTTAATTAAAGAATTTGCATCAAAATATAATTTAATTATCAATGTAAAAAGTAATATAAGTATTATTAGTGATGGTAAAGAAGTGATTTTTAATATAAATGGCAATCCATCTTTAGCAAAAGGTGGAAGCGGAGACATTTTAACTGGAATTACTTTAGGAGTTATTGCTAAAAGCCATAATTTAATAAAAAGTGTAGCTTTTGCTTCTTATATTTTAGGTAGAGCTAGTGAATTAACTACTTTAAAACTTAATGAAAATAGCGTAGTTGGAGAAGATATAATAAATAACATTTCTAATGTTTTAAATGAATTAGAGGAGTATAATTAGTCTTATGAAAAAATTAAATACACGTTTTATTAATATTGATAATTTTTCTAAATTAGGAACTATAGTTTCTTATATTTTAGCTACTTTATTATTAGTACAATTATGTTTAACTATAGGAGTTAATTATAGTAATTTAAGTAATAGTTATGATTTTTTAATAACTTATACTATTAATACTATATTTTATATCATGATTGCTGGTTATTTTAATAAAGGGAAAAATAACTTTTATTATATATTTTATGCAATCTTATTATTAATTTTAGGAAATTATATAATTCCTATCATAATGAGTATATTGAGACTAGATTTAACTTCATTTATATTTATTCCTTTATTAATTAGCTCTATATTAGCAATTTTATATTTTATATTTTTAGCTTTAGAAAATAAAAAAAGAGAGAAGAAATATTTTAAAGCATTAATGGTAGTAGGACTTATATTTGGTATTGCTGCTTTTATTTATGGAATATTTAATATTGTAATTTATTCTATTTCTATGGTTGAACTTATAGGTAATCTAAAGGAAATGGAAATTACAACTAATCAACTTTTGGCAATTTTTGGTTATATTGTTTTAATTTTGACTAATTTAGTAGAAACAGTTGCTATTCCAATATTATTTGGTATTTATCCTTTTATATTAAAAAAAGAAAGACTTTATTAATAAAAAGAGATATTCCTTATTATTGGAATATCTCTTTCTATTTAGAAACGTAAATTAGATACATCAAAGTAATTAACATAATCTTCAACAAATTCGTTTAACCAATTTTTATTAGATTTCGTTTTTGAAGAAGAATTATTAGATGTAGCAAATATTTTCTTAATGATTTTTGCCATAATATTTCCTCCTTTTTATTAATACGCCAATATGATTGGTACTAAATTGGCGCAGACTTATAATTATACTCAAATTTGAATTTGTGTCAAATATTTTATTTTGAAAATATTTTCATGTAAAAAAAGTGCGATATAGTCGATATTTTTAAAAAGTTATTAATTTCTAATAGTGCTATATGTTATAATAAAAGTATGGAAAAGATTACTATATTATTGTTAGCAAATGATAAAGATAGCGGAAAAGACATTAAAAATATTTTATTAGAAGATGGATATAATATTATTTTAGTTACGAGTGCTTTCGATGCTTTAAATTATTGCATAAAAGATATTATCAATTTATTAATTATCGATATAACTGTAAATAAAAATTTTGGTTTAGAAGTAGTTGGTAAATTTAGAGAATATAGTTTAGCATTACCAATTTTAGTTTTAACAAATCGTAATGATATTGAAAGTAAGATTATTGCTTTTAATAGTGGTGCTAATGATTTATTAGTTAAACCTTTTAATTTATTTGAATTTAAAGCTAGAATTACTAATCAACTTAAAACAAGTACTGAGGAACATCACGAAGTATTTAATAATGGTGAATTATCAATTGATTATGATAAACGATTAGTTATGATTAATAATCGTGAGGTTCATTTAACAAATTTAGAATATAAAATTTTAGTTTTATTATCTATGAATTTAGATAAAGTATTGACTTATGACTATATAATTGAAAAGATTTGGGGCAAAGGCGGACAAGATAATAATGGCTTAAGAGTCTTTGTTTCTAATATAAGAAATAAATTAAAAATAGGAAAAAGACCTTATAGATTTATTCGCACACAAGTTAGAACTGGATATCGAATGAAAAAAGCTTCTTAAATATTTTTAAAAAATAATGCATTTTTGCAGGCTTTTTTTCTAAAACAAGCTATTAATATGATTATATAAAACATTTTTGAAAAATTTTTAAAATAATGCTTTTATTATTTATAGTTTTTTGGTAAAATCAACTCGGTATAAAAATACCGAATAACATTATGGAAAAAACTAAATTTACTGAAAATCAACTAAGAAGAATGCCAGCTTATCTAAGCTATCTAAAAATGATCTCTAATCAAGGGGTTAATTTTATTTCATGCCAAGAAATAGCTTTAGCATTACATTTAAACCAAGAACAAGTCAGAAAAGATATTGCTTTAATTAGTAGTATAAACGGAGTTCCTAATAAAGGACGTGATATTTCTTTATTAATTAAAGATATTGAGACTCAACTTGGTATTAATAATGATAATGATGCAATTATCGTTGGTATTGGTAGTTTAGGAACTGCTTTATGTAATTATAATGGATTTGTCAGTTATGGATTACGTATTGTAGCTGGTTTTGATAAAAATCCAAATGTTATTGGCAAAGTAATAAATGGAGTTCCAATTTATGATATTGGTGATATGACGAATGTTATTAATAATCTTAAAACTAGAATTGCAATTGTTACTGTTCCATCTGCTTCAGCAATTGATATTTGTAAAATGCTAGTTGCTAACGGAATTGAAGCGATATGGAATTTTGCCCCAATTAAGCTTGATTTAGGTGATGATGTCATTATCACAAATATGGATATGGCAAGTAGTTTAGCTACATTATCACATAAATTATATATTAAACATCACAAAGAAAAAGGAGAATGAAGATGAGTGAAATTAACGAAAATGTATTAAAAGAAGTCGATGCTCTTGTTAAAAAAGGCTTAGTAGCTCTTGATGAATTTAGAGAATTGGATCAAGAACAAGTAGATTACATTGTTGCTAAAGTAAGTGTATCAGTTTTAGATCATCATGAATATTTAGCTCGCCTTGCAGTTGAAGAAACTGGAAGAGGCGTTTTTGAAGATAAATGTACAAAAAATTTATTTGCTTGTGAATATGTCACAAATGCAATGAGACATTTAAAAACTTGTGGAATTATTAGCGATGATCCTGTTACTGGAATTACTGAAATTGCAGATCCTTTAGGTGTTATTTGTGGAATTACTCCTGTTACTAACCCTACAAGTACTGTCATATTTAAATCATTAATTTCTTTAAAGACTAGAAATCCTATTGTATTTGCTTTCCATCCAAATGCACAAAAATGCTGTGTAAAAACTGCAGAAATTATTAAAGAAGCAGCTGTTAAAGCTGGTGCTCCTAAAGATTGTATTCAATGGATTGAAAAACCTTCAATGGATGCAACAACTGCTTTAATGCAAAATCCTGGTATTGCTACAATTTTAGCTACTGGTGGTAACGCAATGGTTAGAGCTGCTTATAGTTGTGGTAAACCTGCTTTAGGTGTTGGAGCTGGAAATGTTCCTGCTTACGTTGAAAAGACTTGTAATGTTGCTCAAGCTGCAAATGATATTTTAATGTCTAAAGCTTTTGATAATGGTATGGTTTGTGCTAGTGAACAAGCTGCTATTATTGATAATGAAATTTATGATGAATTTGTAAAAGATATCAAGAGATATGGTGCTTATTTATGTAATAAAGAAGAAAAAGCATTACTTGAAAAATATATGTTTAGACCTACAGCTGATGGAAAAAATACTGCATTATTCCCAGGATTAGTTGGTCATACTGCATGGGATATTGCTCATAATGCTGGTTTTGAAGTCCCAGAAAATACACCTATATTATTAGTAGAATGTAAAGAAGTTAGTCCAAAAGAATGCTTAACTCGTGAAAAATTATCACCAGTATTAGCTTTAGTTAAAGCAAAAGATACTGCTGATGGATTTAATAAAGCAGAAGCTATGGTTGAAGAAGGCGGTTTAGGACATAGTGCATGTATCCATACAGCTAGAAAGGACTTAGCTGATGAATTTGGAAAGCGTCTTGAAGCTTGTAGAATTATTTGGAACTCTCCAACTACTTTTGGTGGTATTGGTAATGTTTATAACTCGTTTTTACCATCTATGACATTAGGTTGTGGTAGTTATGGCCATAACTCAGTTAGTGGTAACGTAAGTGCTATTAATTTAATTAATATTAAAAGAATTGGTAAGAGGAGAAATAATATGCAATGGTTTAAAGTTCCTTCAAAGATTTATTTTGAAAGAAATAGTATTCAATATTTAAAAGATGCAAAAAATGTTAATAAAGTATTTATTGTTACTGATAGTTCCATGGTTAAACTTGGTTTCTTACAAAAAGTAATTGATGAATTAAAAGGTAGAAGAAACGATGTAACTATTCAATTATTTACAGATGTTGAACCAGATCCAGATATTACAACAGTTAAAAAAGGCTGTGAATTAATGAGAAGTTTTGAACCTGATACAATTGTTGCTTTAGGTGGCGGTTCTGCTATGGATGCTGCTAAAGGTATGTGGTTATTCTATGAAAATCCAAATGTTAATTTTGATGATTTAAAACAAAAATTCATGGATATTCGTAAAAGAGCATTCAGATATCCTGAACTTGGTAAAAAATCTAAATTAATTTGTATTCCTACAACTAGTGGTACTGGTTCTGAAGTTACTCCATTTGCAGTTATTTCAAATAGAGCTGAAAATAAGAAATATCCTTTAACAGATTATTCTTTAACTCCAACTATCGCTATTATTGACCCAGAATTTACAACAAATTTACCTGCTCAAGTTACAGCAGATACTGGATTAGATGTTTTAACTCACGCTTTAGAAGCTTATGCAAGCGTTTTAGCTAGCGATTATACAGATGCTTTAGCACTTCAAGCTGTTCAAATGGTCTTTGAATATTTACCAAGATGTGTAAAAAATGGTAAAAATGATTTAGAAGCACGTGAAAAGATGCATAATGCTTCAACAATGGCTGGTATGGCTTTCGCTAATGCATTCTTAGGTATGTGTCACTCAATGGCTCATAAAGTTGGTGGTATGTTCCATGTTCCACATGGTAGAGCTAATGCTATTTTATTACCATATGTTATTAGATATAATGGCCAAATTCCTCAAAAGTTATCAACTTGGCCAAAATATAATGTATATGATGCAGATAAGAGATATGCAAAAATCGCAAGATTATTAGGATTAAAAGCAAGTACAGATTCTGAAGGTGTTGAATCATTAGCTGAAGCTATTTATAATTTAGGTATTGAATGTGGTGAAAAGATGAATTTCAAAGATCAAGGAATTGATGAAAAAGAATGGTTAAGTAAAGTCGAAGAACTTTCTTACTTAGCTTATGAAGATCAATGTACACCAGCTAACCCAAGAATTCCTTTAGTTAAAGATATGCAACAAATCTTAATTGATGCATACTATGATAATTTCTTTAAAAAAGAACAAAAGAAATAAGATTTAATTAAAATTTAAAAAAGGCTTCCAATAGATAATTTATTAAATTATCTTTGGAACCTTTTCTATTTGTAAATATTTTATAAAATAGTTAAGATTTGCAGCGTTTTTTAAAAAATAAGGCAATTATTAACAGTTCAATATAGAAACTAAAATATTAAAATATCTATTTATACACTTATAATTAAGTAGAACTATTATATTAATTAATATAATATATATAAAGTTAAAAGAGGTAGTTATGGCAAAATTTGATACACGTGTTCAAGAATTAAGATATGAGGTAGTTAAATCAGTAGCAAAACATCTTTTTGATGGTGATTTTGAAGAAAAAGTTTTAGATATACCAAAAGAAATTATTCCTGGACCTAAACCAACAATGCGTTGTTGTATATATAAAGAAAGAGCAATTGTTGAAGAAAGAATTAAATTAACTCTTCACAATTCTTTTGATAATACAAATGTAATAAATGTTATTCCAATTGCATGTGATGAATGTCCTTTAGGAGGTTATACTGTCACTGATCAATGTCGTGGTTGTATTGCTCACCGTTGCTATAATGCATGTCCAAAGAAATGTATTAGTTTTGATGATAATTTAAGAGCACACATTGATAAAAGTTCATGTGTTAATTGTGGAATGTGTGCAAAAAGTTGTCCTTATGAAGCTATTGAAAATAAAGTTAGACCTTGTGAAAAAGCTTGTAAAATGAAGGCAATTTCACCTAGTAGTATTGATAATAGTGCTTCTATTAATTATGACAATTGTATTCAATGTGGCGCTTGTGTTTATACATGTCCTTTTGGAGCTATTGTTGATGAATCATATATTAGACAAGTCATTAATTTATTAAAAGGTAGTGAAAATAATAAAAAATATCAAGTTTATGCAGTTGTTGCTCCATCAATTGGTGCTAACTTCTATGGATATAAAACAGGCCAAATCATCAGTGCTATTAAAAAATTAGGTTTTTATAGAGTTGCTGAAGCTGCTTTAGGTGCTGATATGGTTGCTTTAAAAGAAGCTCATGAATTAGAAGAAAAGCAAATTTTAACATCTTCATGTTGTCCAGCTTTTGTTACTTATATTAAAAATAATTATCCTACTTTAGTTGATAAAATTAGTTCAACTTTATCACCTATGGCAATGATTTCTAAAACATTAAAAGAGCATAAACCAGGTTGTAAAGTTGTATTTATTGGGCCTTGCACAGCTAAAAAACAAGAAATTAGATGGGATAGTGTTAGACCTTATGTCGATAGCTGTTTAACTTTTGAAGAATTACAAGCATTAATTGATGCTAAAGAAATAGATGTTAAATCTTTACCTGAATCTCATTATGAATATGGTAGTGGATTTGGTAGAGGATTTGCTAAATGTGGTGGTCTTACTATTGCAGTTAATCAAGCACTTAAAGAAAGTAACTCAGATTTTGTTGCTAAAGGTGTTGTCTGTGATGGTATTGATAATATTAAATTAACTTTAAATAAATTAAAGTCTGAAAATAGTGATTTTAATTTTGTAGAAGGTATGGCTTGTGTTGGAGGATGTATTGGAGGTCCATGTAATTTAACTCATGAAGTTAGAGATAAGATCATGGTTGATAAATTCTCAACAAGTGCAGAAAGTAAAACAATTAGTGAAGCTATTAAAGCTGCAGGTGTAATAGATAAAGATGAATAAAGAATTTAGAGATTTAATTACATTAAATAAAGAAGAAGCTGATGTAATATTAGTTGGCGTTCCTTTTGATAAGAATGCTAGTGTTGGTAAAGGTGCAAGTTTTGCCCCTAAGGTTTTAAGAGAATTATCTTATGAATTACCAGCCTTAGATCGTAGTGGTAATGATTTAAGAAGTCTTAAAGTATTTGATAATGGTGATATTACTACTGAAGATTTCGATGAAATGAAATTAGAATTTAGTAATAGATTATTTGCTAATAAAGGATTTCATTTAATTTTTGGTGGCGATCATTCTATTGCTATAGCAAGTTGTAGAGCATTTTATGATTACGCTATTAGTTTAAATAAGATACCTGTTATCATACATATTGACGCTCATCCAGATATTTGTGATGAATATGATGGTAGTAAATTTTCACATGCTTGCCCAATATTTAGATCTTTAGAATATGGTTTTAAAGATGAAAATGTTGTTCTTGTTGGGGTTAGAGGATTTGAAGCTCAAGAAATCGAAACCTTTAAAAAGAAGCCAGATCTAAAGGTTTTTAAAGCAAAAGACGTAGATAATGAAGGTATTGATAGTGTAATTTCTTACATTACAAATAAATATAATTCAGATAAATATTTAGTTTATATTAGTTATGATATTGATGCTAATGATCCAAGTTATGCACCAGGTACTGGTACTCCTGAAGCTTTTGGATTGACATCTAAAGAGACTATGAAATTAATTACTTCATTAGTTGGAAATCTTAATGTAGATGCTCTTGATATAGTTGAAGTTGCTCCACCATTAGATGTAAATAATATTACAAGTTGGTTAGCAGTTAAAACTTTATATGAAGTATTTAATGAATTAATCATTAAAAAGTAATGAAAAATTGGAGTGAAATTTTTGATTATATAAATAAAAAAGATTATGCAATTAAGTTGCATGATTTTTTAATTTCAGAAAGAAATAAATACGTTATTTATCCTTCTAAAGAAGATATGTTTAATGCCTTTAAATTAACTCCATATGAAAATATTAAAGTAGTCATATTTGGACAAGATCCTTATCATAATAAAGGTCAAGCAATGGGATTAGCTTTTTCTGTTCCACCTAATATACCCTTACCACCTTCTTTAAGAAATATTTATAAAGAAATTGAAATCGAATTTAATAATAAATTTAAAAATACTGATGGAGACTTATCTTATTTAGCTATACAAGGGGTATTACTTTTAAATCCTATATTAACCGTAAGAGAATCCACGCCTTTATCTCATGATAATGAATTATATAAACAATTTACTTTAGATATCATAAAAGCAATTGAAGAAAATAATAATCCAATAGTTTATTTATTATGGGGTAATAAAGCTAAAATATACGAAAAATATATAACTAATAAAAATCATTTAGTTATAAAAACAAATCATCCATCTCCGTTAAGTGCTAATAGAGGTGGTTGGTTTAATAGTAATTGTTTTATAAATGCTAATAAATTTCTAATTGAACATAATGTTACGCCAATAAATTGGCTGAAATAACTTAATTATATTGAATATTCTATATAAAAAATTATAATTAATAACGGGTGCTCAAGAATGGGCTGAGATAAGTGTGATACTCACTTGACCATACCTGATCTAGGTAATGCTAGCGTAGGAACTTAATGTTTTCTTAAATGTTTTTCTACCCTAGCGGTAGTTTTTTTAATTTTTAAGGAGGAATTATGGAAAAATTAAAAGAATTTCTTAAGAAATGTGGTAGCGAATTATTTTCTTTAATATTTGCTATTATTTTCTTAGGTTGTGGTGTTTTGCCTTTTTTTCATTACGACATTTCTTATAATGGCGTAGAAACAAGTGCAAATGTAAGTTTTTATAACATAGTTACAGGCGGTAATTTTGGAAATCATCAATTTAGTAGTGATCCATTTTTTACAATGTGTTTTATTTTCTTTTTAGTAGCTATTATTTTAGTTAGTTTAATTTTTATTTTAGAAATTACTAAAAAATTTGAAAATATTATACCTAAACTTAATGGAGCAATATTATTAATTCTTGTTTCTTTAGTTATTGGATTAGCTATTGGTAAACCAACTTATGAATTTGTTGATAGCGATTGGAATAGTATTGGTGGTGTTGATATCGATATTGTACCTTTAGGCTTTACAATTGAATTAATTTGTTTATTCTTTATGACAATATGTTCAATTAGAAGAACTTTTGAAAATATTACTTTCAATGTTAAAGATTTAGTAGAAATTTCAATGCTTGTTGGCTTAGCTTTAGTTTTAGATCAAGTTAAATTATTTAAAATGCCTACAGGTGGAAGTGTTAATTTAGCAGGTATTCCTTTATTAATAATTGCTTTAAGACATGGTCCAGTTAAAGGATTTATTGCTTCTTCATTAATTTTTGGTTTACTTTCTTGTTTAATTGATGGTTATGGATTCCAATTCTTCCCATTTGATTATTTTATTGCTTTTAGTGGATATGCTTTTGCTGGTATTGCATTTAGTTTATTTAAAAAATATTTAATTAAAGATAATCCAGTTAAATCAAATATATATTTAGTAAGTTTAATTTGTAGTTTATTAATCGGTGGTATTTTTGTAATCATTACTAGAGTAATTGGTTCTTCACTATCTTCAATGATTTTCTATGGATATGATTTAAAAGGTGCTTTTATCTATAATATTGGTTATGTAGGTGTTAGTGCTGCTATTTCATGTGTTTGTGATTTAGCTTTAAGTAAGCCAATTCAAATGATTAATAGCTTATATCCTGTTAATAGTAAATAAAAATATATAAATATATAATATTTATAAAGAAAAAAATACTCCTTTTGTCTATAATATAGACAAGTATACAAGGAGTATTTTTATTTATGGGATTAAAAAAGTATGATCAAGAAGCTTATAAAGCTCAAGAAGAAGCACTAGAAGCTTCATTAAAAAAACTTGAAGAAGAGAAAAATAGAGCTAAAGAATTAGATGAAGAAGTTAGAATTGATGATGAAGTAATCATTCCTGATGAAATTCCTGAGATTAATGAAGGAAATTTATTAGATGATGAAAAAGAATTAACTAATGCAGTCAATGCTTATCGTGAAGATTATAAGAAGTATTATAAGAAGCAAAAAATTGTAAGAACTTTAATAACTGTTGGTACTTTAGTTTTCTTATCAATAGGTTTAGTAATTTTCTTATTACAAAAGAAGATTGGAAATATGGCAAGTTATATTGGTATAGCTGTCATTATGGTTGGATTAGTTGCTAGTTTTATTTGCTCAACTATTTTTAAGAAGAAGCTAGAAAATAAAGCTAGAGAATATATGAAAAATTATTCGATTGCTACAAATAAATATTTATTTAATAATCCAGATTTTAAAGATATTAATATTGAAGCAAATAGACAAATGGATCCTAATTTATTCATCGATGCTCATTTTTATAAAAATATTAAAAATACAAGAAGTAGAAATCATGTTACTTTAACTTATAAAGATAAACCAATGGTTAGTTGTGATTTAGCTGGAAATATTGTTATAAAAAATAGAACTTCTCCAATGTTTTTAGGTAAATATTATGATTATGAATGTAACTATGGTAAAGAAAATGGAATTATTTTATTTCAACTTAAGGGTAAAGAATTATCAAAACCTATCGATAATATCGATGATTTAGTTGCTAAAGAAAATAATTCTAGATATGTAATTTATTCAAATGATGAAGAATATCGTAAGGTTTTAAATAATAAAGTTTTAACTGAATTATTAAAGTTTAAAATTGATGATACTTTAATTGATGTTATTTTCTCTATTCGTAATGGGAAAGTCGATTTAGGTATTGATTATTCTGATGAATTTATTAATATTCCAGTTGAATCTGAATTTAAGATTAATAATATAAAAAGAGCTAAACTTGATTTAGAACGTGTTCTTAAGATTTTTGACTTATTAAATAAGTAATTTCACTTTAAGGAGCAATTTTTTATGAGCCTTAAAGGGAGATGGATAGAAATACAAGGATATAAGCATGATGGAAGAATGCACCGTATTCGGGATAGTGTTTATGTCATTGAAGATAATGAAGATTTTATAGTTGTTGGTTCTACTAAAACTAAAGTTGTAGAGCATGATTTTCGTATTTGGTATACAAAAGAACCTGCTATTATGATTTTTTTCAAGAATTATTGGTGGAATGTTATTGTTATGATTAAAAAAATAGGAATTACATACTATGTTAATTTAGCTTCGCCGTATGTTATTGATAAGGATAAAGTTAAATATATTGATTATGATTTGGATATAAAATTATATCCAAATAATGATATAAAAGTAATGGATGTTAAAGAATATGGTTTCCATCGAAAGAAATATGGTTATAGTAGTGATATTGATCAAATATTAAGATATAACTTAAAAAGTATTCGTAAAAAGATGGAAAATAAAGAGTATCCTTTTAATGTCGAGGATATTAAAAAATATTATGAAACGTTTTTAAAAGAAACTAATAAAGGTAAATGATATGGAAAAAATTATTTATACTAATAGTAAAAATGAAACAATTGAATTAGGTAAAAAGATATCTAATTATTTATTTAAAGGAGCTACTATTTTACTTTATGGTGATTTAGGAGCAGGAAAAACTACTTTTACAAAAGGTATTGGTATTGGACTTGGAATTGAAGATGATATAAATTCTCCAACTTTTAATATTGCTAAATGTTATTTTAATAAAGGAAATCTTAATTTATATCATATTGATGCATATAGATTAGAAGATGTACCTAAAGAAAATAAAGATATAGGTTTAGAAGAACTTATTGAAGGGGATGGAGTTTGTATTATTGAATGGCCTATTTTTATTAAAGAAATGATTAATGAAGATGATTCTTTAATTATTACTATTAATATTACTAGTGATAATAGAAGAAAATTTGATATTAAATCTAATTCTAGTAAATATGATAAACTCATTGAGGAGATTAAATAATTATGTATAGTTTAATTCTTGATTCTACTAACACTTATTTAAATGTAGGTTTAGGAAAAGATGGTAATTTAATTGATGAAATTAGTTATGAATGTTGGCAAAAACAATCAGAGATGATGATTCCTGAAATTAATAAAATATTATCTAATAACAATATTTCACCTAAAGAAATTGGTGAAATATTAGTAACTTTAGGTCCAGGAAGTTATACTGGTGTTAGAATTGCTTTAACAATTGCTAAAGTTTATGCTTATTGTTTAAATATTCCATGTTTTGCTTTTAGTAGTTTATTAGTATTAGAAAATTATGATAAAAAATCAATTTGCTTAATAAATGCTCGTAGTAATCGTAGCTATTTTGCTGTTTATGATAAAAATGAAGCTATTATTTTTGATACTATTAAGACAAATGACGAAATAAAAGAATATATTAAAGAACATCCAGATTATGTAATTTGTGGGGATACTAATTATTTAAATATTGAAGGTGAAAATAATAGTGTATGTAAAAATATGCTTTTATTAAAAAATGAAAAATATTTAGTAAAAGATATTATGACTTTAAAAGCCATTTATTTAAAGGATTAATATGGAAATAGTAAAAGTTACTGAAAAAGATATTCCTAGTATTTTAGAAATTGAAAACGAATGTTTTAAACATCCTTATCAAGAAAAAGATTTTCTTTATGAATTAAATGAAAATCTTTTTTCAAACTTTTATTGCTTAAAAGAAGATGATGAAATTATTAGTTATATAATTTATTGGGTTACTTTTGATAGTGCTACAATTTGTAAGATTGCAACTAAAAAATCAAAAAGAAAGTTGGGTTTTGCAGGGTTTTTATTAGAAAATGCTTTAAATTTATTAAAAAAACAAGATGTATTATTTGTTACTTTAGAGGTAAGAGTTTCTAATATTAACGCTATAGAATTATATAAAAAATATGGATTTAATAAAGTAAACATTAAAGAAAAATATTATGAAGATAAAGAAGATGCTTTATATATGATGAGAGGTTTATAGATATGGATAAGATTATTTTAGCTTTAGAATCAAGTTGTGATGAAACAGCTTGTGCTATTATTAAAAATGATGAATTATTAGCAAATGTAATTTCAACTCAAATAGAAGTACATCAAAAATATGGTGGTGTTATGCCTGAAATCGCTTCTAGATTACATTTAGAAAATGTTTTATGTGTTATTGATGACGCTATTAAAAAAGCAAATATTAAATTAGAAGATATTTCTGCTATTGCAGTAACTAGAGGCCCAGGCTTAATAGGCGCTCTTCATGTTGGACTTCAAGCTGCAAAAACAATTTCTTTAATTTATAATAAACCACTTATTCCAGTTCACCATTTAGCAGGACACATCTATGCTAATGAATTTGTTAAACCATTAAAGTTTCCTTTATTAGCAGTAGTTGTTAGTGGTGGAAATACTGAATTAGTTTATATGAAAGAACATTTATCTTTTGAAATTATTGGTGAAACTAAAGATGATGCAATTGGAGAAAGTTTTGATAAAGTAGCTAGAGTATTAGGTCTTCCTTACCCTGGTGGTGTAGCTATTGATAAATTATCTAAAGAAGGAAAACATACATATAAATTACCTGAGCCTTTAAAAGATAAGAGTTTAGATGTTTCTTATAGTGGACTTAAAACTGCTGTTATTAATTTAGTCCACAAAGAAGAACAAAACGGACATGAAATAATTGTTAAAGATATGGCTAAATCATTCCAAGATGTTGCTATCAAAGAATTACTTGATCGTGTTGAAAGAGCAACAGAAGAATATGATGTTAAACAAGTTGTTTTAGCTGGTGGAGTTAGTGCAAATTCTTATTTAAGAGAAGAAATACAAAAGATGTATAAAGATACAAATATTGAAGTAATTATTCCTCCAATTTGGTGTACAACTGATAATGCTGCAATGATTGCTAAAGTTGGCAGTTATTTATACGATAGAAAAGTTTTCTGTGATTTATCAGTATCTGTAGATCCTTCTTGGAAAATTGAAAATTATTTAAAATTTTAGTAGAAATTATTTAATTAAAAAAATAAATATTTTATATGTATCAAATGTGTCAGTGAACGTTTAGATATAAAATATTTGATATATTATTAGTAATTTATATTTGTTAAAATAAGTAAGGAGTAAAAACATATGAATATTAAAATATCAGATTTTAAAAACAATATTAAATGGATTGATGTTGAAAATAATAAAGGTTTAAAAGCTAGATTTTGTACTTTTGGTGCTAGTGTTTATTCTTTATCTATTGATGAAACGCCTTTAATTCTTACTTTAAAAGATCCTGACTTTTTCTTAAATTGTAGTCAATATTATGGAAAAACCTTAGGTAGAGTAGCTGGAAGAATTCCTCTTAGTGGTGAATTAGATGGTGAAGAATATAATCTTTTAAGAACTAAAAATTTTGATTATACATTACATGGTGGCGATGATAAATCATTATCTTATAAAAATTGGAATGTTAAAGTTAAAGAATTAAAAAATAGAATTGATGTTAAATTTGATATTGTTAGTAAGGATAAAGAGAATGGATTCCCAGGAAAATGTCATATTTATGTAATTTATTCTATTTATAAAGACGAAAATAATTTTAAAATTAGTTTTAAAGCAAGTTCTACTAAAACTACTTTGTTAAATTTATCTAATCATATTTATTGGAATTTCAATAATTTAAATTTAACTAATTATTCGATGAAAATGAATGCTAGTAAATATGGCGTTGTTGATAAAGATGTTTTTATTACTGATATTGAAGAAGTTCCTAGTTATTTAGATTTTAATAGAATGTCTAAATTAGGTTCTAAATTAGATCTTATTGAAAAAACTCCTTTAGGCACTATTGATAATACATTTATATATAATGAAATAGAAACCAAAAAGCCACAAGTTATATTGAAAAATGATGAATATAAATTATCTTTATATACAGATTATCCTGCAATGAATATTTATGTTGATAATTCATTAACTGATGTTGATTTTATTAATAATGATCACTTTACTACAAGAAGAGGAATTGCTTTAGAACCTCAACTAAACGTTCATGATTCTGATTCAATAATTCTTAAAAAAGGTGATAAATATAATTACTTTATTTTATACAAAATCAGAAAAATAAGTTAACTTTGAGGGGGTTTTTATGATAAACGAAGAGATTTTAATTAAAAATTATAAAGACATATTTAAGTCTAATCCTACCAATATGATTGATACTGGTGGACGTTTTGAAATATGTGGAAACCATACTGATCATAATCATGGATACTGTATTGTTGCAAATAGTTCACTAAGAGTTTATGCAGCTTTAGGTAAAAATAATGATAAAGTTTGTATTCAATCTAAAGGATATCCATATTTTGAATTTGATGTTAATAAATTAGAAAAATTAACTGAAGATGAACATAAACCTATTGCTTTAGTTAAAGGTGTTTTATTTAAATTAAAAGAATTAGGTTATAAAGTTGGTGGATTTAATGCTTATATAGAAAGTGAAATTCCTGATGGTAGTGGAGTTAGTTCTAGTGCTGCTATGGAATCATTATTTGGTTATATTATTTCTTATTTATATAATGATGGAATAATTGAACCTTTAATAATTGCAAAAACTGGACAATTTAGTGAAAATGTTTATTTTAATAAACCATGTGGATTATTAGATCAAGTTGGTACATCTTTTGATAGTAGTAATTTTATTGATTTTAAAAATATTGATAATCCAGAAATTATTAATTTACCATTTAAATTACCTTTGACATTATTTTTAGTTAAGTCAATAGGCGATCATTCTAATTTAACTCCTTTATATGCTGCAATTCCTAATAGTATGTATGAAGTTGCTAATCTTTTAGAAGGAAAAAAATATCTTAGAGATGTTAGTGATGCAAATATATTCGATAGAATTGATAAATTAAATGTTAGTGATGAAGTTAAAAGAAAAGCTAAACATTTCTTTATTGAAAATGATAATGTCTTATTAGCTAAAAAAGCTATTTTAAATAATGATGTTGGTACTTTCTTTGATGCAATAAGAAAGAGCCAATTAAGTAGTAAAAATGATATTGAAAATACATTTGTAAAAGGAGAATATACAGGTTCACCTCAAGAAATTATAGATAAAGCTGAACAATTCTTGAAAGATAACGGAGTTACTAGAATTCATGGTGGTGGATTTAAGGGTACTGTATTAGCTTTTGTTAAAAATGAATTTGCTAATTCCTTTGAGGATTATTTAAAAGCAAATTATGAGAAAGACCGTTATTTTAGAGTAAATATTTCTAATAAAGCTATACACTATAAGAACATTTAGTGATGGTTAAGGAAATAAATTTATTTTTTAAAAGAAAGTTTGAAAAATTTAATTATAAGAATATATCCTATGTTCTTATATGTTTTTTATTCCTTGCATTATCAATGTTTTTTGGTGAGGTAAATAATTCACATAATTCTGGAGCTTTTGGTACTAGTTTTTCTTTAGCTGGAACTATAATATTTTATTTATTAATCGTTTTAAATTTTGCTTTAATTCTTTATATAGGGAAAATTAATAACATTTTAAAATTTAATAAAGGAGTCATTATCTTTATTTTTATTGGGGTTCTGACGACTTTTTATATGATTGGGGTAGATTTTGGAACTGATTATAATAGATTATTTAATAATAATTCAATTACAATATTAGATAAATTTAAATCAATTATGGATGTTTCTTTATCTATAATGATGTGTTTTGTTTTAATTTATTTAATACCTCCTTTTAAAGAAAAAGATTTAGCAATAAGAATATTCTGTTTTATTTTTGTTGGATTTTCTTTAGTAATGATAATTTATTCATTAATTACTGAGATGGATATTTATATAGCTTTTATTAAAAATCCAACATTTTTTACAAAGTATGATAGTGGTAATGTTAATGCTATTTGGTGTGTAAGCTTCTTTAAATATGGTAATGTTTATGGACATGTTTTATTTTTATTATGTTTAGTAATCTTATTATTATCTGTTAGTTATAATCGAAGATTTATTTTCTTATTTAGTTTTTTAGTTGGTATATTTATTTTATTTAGTGGATCTCGAACTGCTTTCTTTGGATTTTTTACTTTAATGATAAGTTATGGAATTACGTTTCTTATTAGCTTATATAAATCAAATAAATTGTATTTTTCTATTTTGTTATTTTTCTTTATATTCTTAATAATATTTGGAATTTTTGAAATATTTGTTTTTAAATTATTTACTATTAGAGAAGTTATTACTAAAAGTGATGGTAGTAAAGAAGTAATTAATTATACTTTACTTGATTTACTTAAGAAATATTTCAGTTATGTAGATAGTAGAATTGATATTTATCGAAGTGCAAGAACTAGATTTATTTGGTCTGATTTTATTTTTGGTATTGGTTATAATATGAATGATTTATTATCTAGAACATTTAATGGGTCATATTTTAATTATCATAATGGATTTTTAGAAGTTTATACTACTGGTGGTATTTATTTATCCGCTTTATATATCTTCTTAATAGTTTATATTTTTCATATAAATAATAAATTATTTGTTAGAACTGATCGATATAAATATTATTTATATGTTATTACACTACCTTATTTAATCTATCAATTAGGTGAAGCTTTTCCTATTTTATATAATGTTTTTGGAGGTGGCGTAACTGCTATAATATTTATTATGGTTCCTTTTAATAAAGTTAGAGAAGCTAATGAGATATGTAATATCAATAAACTCTTTATTAAATAGTAAAGGATAGGTAAAATATAAGTCATGTGGTTTGATAAAAAAAGTAAAAAAGTTAAAGCAATATTAGTATTTCAAATTTGGGGATTTATAGTTTCTAGTATTTATAGAATTGTATTTTATAAGAATTCTACAAATAAAGATAAAACTACATTAATTTGTGGTATTTGTTCTTTTATACCCTTTATAGGATTTTTAATTTCGATTTGTGATTTTATAAGTATTTTAGTAAGTAATAAAATAATTGTAATGTGTGAATAAATAGGGTGTTAGTTTAGTGGTAAAACGATAGTTTCCGAAGCTATTGACAAGTGTTCGATTCACTTACGCCCTGCCATAAGAAAATAAAGATTTAATTATATTAATTTAAAGTATAATCGTACATTCTCACTTTAAAATTAATAAATGTTTTATAAAATTGCTTAAAACCGAAAAAATATAAAGTGGAAAGAGATAAGTCAATATTTATCTATAATTTATTAGATATTATTAAAAATTGGATCTTATTTATGATAAAATATATTGATGGATTCGATATTAAATTATATAAATTTTAAGATGTTTAATGTTCTTACTGCTAAAGACAAAGAACTTAATTTAGATATATTAATTAAATTATATGACTATTTTTGTGGTGAATTTGGTGTTGATACTGCTTTAAGAAGTGATTTGATTACTTATTTAGAGCATAATATCAAATTTGACATGTATAAAGAAATTGATGATGAAGAAGAAAATGATATTAGTAATAAAAGTAAAAGAGAAATTATTACTACTAAATTAAATATATTCAAAAAAAGAGGATGGATTGAAGAAGAATATAATAATGATTTAGATATTATTTATATGCTTAATAGTGATGCGATTACTATTTTAGAAGCATTATATTCTTTAATGCATGTTGATCGTAGTAATGAATTCAGTGGTTATGTAATTTCAACATATAATAATTTAAAAAATATTGATTACGATAAAAATTCTACTCAAGCAATAGAACAAGCTTTTGAAAGTTCTAAGAAATTTTCTAACAATCTTAATAGTATGAATTCTAATATTAGAAGATATACTAATGAGATTTTACAAAAAGAAAATTATAACGCTAATAATATAGCAACAAATTTATTTAAAGAATATCAAAATAAAGTTGGAGTTAAATTATTCAATAACTTAAAGATTAACGAAAATCCAAGAATGTACGCTAGAAATATTATTGAATTAGTTGATATGTTTTTAGAAGATTCTAACTTTAGACGTATCATGTCAAATTATCAAGAAGTTAAGAAAATAAAGAAATTAGTTAATGAAGATTTCCAATACATGAAGTCTAGATTAAACTTTATTAAAGCAACTTTTAGTAATGTAGATTCTCGAATGAGAAATATTGATTCAAAAAATAATACTTATTTAAGAGTATGTGAAGATAAGATTAAATTTATTATTAATGAGTCAAAAGATATTGAACAAGGAATTAATGATTTATTAAAAACAATGGGTTTCTGCAGGGATTTTTCTGATTTCGAGGACTTTTTTGAAATAGATAATATAGAAAATATTGATCAATATTCAATATTTAAAGCTCGTGTAAATTCAAAAAGAACTAATAAAGTTGAGCTTGAAAGTAAAGATAATATTGAGATAGATGATTTTAAGAATTTAGTAAATAAAATTAAAAAAGATAATCAATATTCTTTTGAAGGAATTAATAATTTTGCTAAATCTATATTAAAAGATAAAGAGATAATAAAAGTAAGTGATCTAGATATTAAGGATGAAAATTTATATATTAAAGTCTTTTTATTAACTGCTTATCAAAATAATGAAAGAGCATCTTATAAGATTAAATATTTAAACGATGAAACTATTGTTAACGATTATGTAATGAATAATTTTGAAATTATGAGGAGTAATAAATTATGAGTCAAGTTGAAAACTTTGAATTTTTAGCGAAGAGATTTAAAAATTTAAACGAAACAAAACAAAATCAATTTACTAAAATTGCTTTAAGATTATTAAATGAAACATTTTTAATTAAAGCAAAAGAGAGTGACCGTAATGATTATTATGAAGCTAGTGAATTAAAAGAAGAATTAGAAAACTTTTTTGCTATTTTAAATTATAGTTTTCATGAAGATAAGATATTACAAATAGTTTATATAAAGACTGAAGATAATAAAAATAGAATGCATCTTACTAAATTTGAAACTGTAATTTTATTATCTTTAAGAGTTGCTTATTTTAATAGTAGTAAAAAGTCTAGTTTAATTGATGTTGCTTCTATAAGTTATGAAGAATTAAAACAAAGTGTTTTGAAAACTAATATTTTTAAAGATGATAAATCTACTAATGAATATCAAGAAGCTTTAAAGAAACTTAGAAGATTTAAAGTTATTGATTATAAAGGTGGTAGAAATTTTGTTAATGATAGTCGTATATTTATTTATCCATCAATTGCTTATGTTGTAAAAGTTGATGATATTGTAAATCTAGACAATTTAATTAAAGCTTATAATAAGGAAGAAAATAAAGATGAAGAAATTAACGAAGATTAAACTTATAAATTGGCATGTTTATACAGATAAAGAGATTTCACTTTTTGGTAATACTTTAATAAGCGGTGAAAATGGTGCTGGTAAATCCACCTTAATTGATGCGATTTTATTTGTAATATCTGGTGGCACATGTAAATTTAATACTGCTGCTAATGAAAAAAATGATCGTAATTTAGAATCTTATGTTAGAGGTAAACTTGGATTTGAAAATAAGGAATATTTACGTAATGGCGATACAATTTCTCATATTGCGTTAGAATTTTTCGATGATTATAACAATACTTATTCTGTAATTGGAGCCGTAATAACCGCTAACGTTGGTTCTAAAATTGAAAAAATGTTTTATCATGTTTTAGATACAACTATTAAAAGTGATTTTTATTATTCTTATAAAGATAATAAAAAATATCCTGCAAGTTATGATGAATTAAAACGTAATTATAATAAAAAATATAATTTTGAACTTTTAGATGGCACTTTAGAAGCTATTAAAAAGAAGATTTTATTAGCTTTAAGTATTGAAGATAATAAATATTTAGAATTATTACCAAAAGCATTAGCTTTTAAACCAATAGGAGAAATTGATAAATTTGTTTTTGATTATTTACTTCCTAGAAAAGACTTAGATCTTGTCAATATGAAAGATAGTGTTAGACGATATCGCCATCTTCAAGAAATTATAAACTGTGAAAATGATAAACTAACTTATTTAAGACCAATTAAAGATGAAGGTCTTACTTTTGATAATTTATCTACTGAAGTAAGATGTTTAAATATTATCTTAAAAGAGAAAGATATTGATAAAACTAATAGTGCTATAAATGAGACAAATAATAAATTATTAACTATTCATAACCAAATAAAAACATGTGATAAAGAAATAGAAGATATTGAAAAAAATATAGAAATACAGCAGAATAGCAAGGTTAAATTAGAAAATAGCGATGTTTTTAATGCTGTGAGAAAATTAAATGATGAAAAAAGTAGAATGCTCGAAAGAAAACTTTTTATCGAAAAAGAGTTTGAAAAGAAAGGTAATTTTATCGAAGAAATTAACATTGATTTAAATATTTTAGATATTAGAAGTAATATCAAAGAATCATTTTATAGTAATAATTTTGAAGGCTATCAATCAGAGATTAATCGAATTAAAGAGTATACAAAAAGGCTTTTAAAAGATTATACTGATGAACAATATAAACTTAATGATAATAATAAAAAAGTCAATGAAAAATATAATAATGCTGCAAGCGAACTTTCTAATTTAGAAAAAGGATTCGTATTACAAGATCAAAAAGTTGAATTATTAAAGGGATATTTAAAAGATTATTTCTTTGAAAAATATAACAAAGATATCGAAGTAAAAGCTTTTTATGAATTAGTAGAAGTAAATGACGAATCTTATCGAAATGCTTTAGAAGGATATTTAAATACTAGAAAAGCTTATTTATTTATTGAAAATAAAAAATATTACGATGAAGCTTTAAGAGTTTATGAAGAACACTCAAAAACTGATCCTAATTTATATGGAGTTGGCTTAGTTAATATAGAAGCTTTAAAAGATATAGAAATAAATCCAAAATCTTTAGCTAGTAAATTAACTTATTTAACAGAAGATGCTAAAAAATATGGTGCTTATGTATTAGGAAATATTATCTGTGTAGATAATGTTGATGAATTGAAATTACACGAAGCAGCTATTACTAAAACTTGTATGTTATATCAAGGTAAAGTTGCTAGTAAAATTAATCCTAGATTTTATAAAAAATATTATTTAGGTAATAGTTCAATTCAAATTAATATTGAACGTTTATTAGAAGAAATTAATAAATATAAAATAGATATAGCTGATTATGATGTAAAAATCAAAAATGTTAATAATAAATTAGATGCTATTAATCGTATAAATGATAATTTACATTATGTTTCATTAGAAGAAAACTTATTTAGTGAATTTAATAGCTTAACAAGTAATATAAATGATATTGATAGACAAATTATCGCTTTAAATTCTACAGATTTAATCAAACTAAATGAACAAATTAATGAAATTGATAAAAATATTATTAGTTATAAGAAAAATAAAGAAAATATTAAAAATTCTAGAGATTTGTTACTTCAAGATGAAGGCAATTTAAATAATAAAATTATTAATTTAAAAGAAAGAATTGCTTCTTATAATACCGATATTAAAGATGTAAGTAACACTACAATTTATCGTGATTTAAAGAAGGCTTATTCATCAACAAGTACTGATAATATTAATTACGCAATTAATGAAAAAGAGAAATTATTAGATAATAAAAGGCGTATTATTTTAAAGAATATGTCGGATTACCGTTCTAATATTGAATTTCATTGCGATTTAAATCCAGAAATATCAAATTTAAATGAATTTATAAAATTATATAATCAAATTGAAAATCGTAATCTTATTAAATATAAAGATGATGCTAGAAAAGCTAAAGAAGAATGCGAAAAAGCATTTAAAAACGATTATATAATGAAAATTAGAGATAATATTAATGAAGAATTAGGTAATATTAAGAAATTAAATGATTCTTTATCTAAAAAACCATTTGGTAATGAACAAGAAATATATAAATTTATTGCTAAAGGTACTAAAAAACCTGAATTTGAAGCATATTATAATATCTTTATTTCAAATGAAAGTTATACTCAAAACAATTTATTTGAGACTGAAATGAGTGAAAAGAATTTAATTTTGATGGATCAATTATTTGAAAAATTAAATAGCACTAATAATTTGAATAATGAAAAAGAACTTGCTAAATTCACAGATTATCGCAATTTTATGACTTACGATATTCAAATTACTGATAAAAATGGTAATAAAACATATTATTCTACTGCAGGAAAAGGAAAAAGCGGTGGTGAAACACAAACTCCATTCTATGTATTTATTGCTGCATCATTTGAACAAATTGTATCAAAGTCGCGCAATTTTAAATCACCAGCATGTTTAGCATTTTTAGATGAAGCATTTAATAATATGGATGATTCTCGAATTCAAACGATGATGGATTTTTACCGTGATCTTAATATTCAATTAATTATAAGTGTTCCAACGTCAAGAACTGCTTCAATTTTAAAATATTGTGATACTGGATTATCGATATGTAAAAAAGATAATGAAGCATATATATTTGAATTAAGAAAAAAAGATATTTATGAAGGAAACATTTGATTATAAATTAATAAACAAATTACTAGATAAATACGAAAATAGTTCTTTATTTAAAAATACAAATATTCATCAAATTATTATTAAATTAAATATGAGTGATGAATTATTTAAAGATTATTATTCTAATAAAGCATATAAATATCGTGATGAAATTGATTCTTATTTAAATAATTTATCTTCTTTAAATCTAATTAAAATTAATAAAGATTCTCAGATAATTAATTCAATTGAATTAAATTTAAATAACTTAGAAAAGGCATATAACTACATTAATCGAGTAAGTAAACTTACACTTTATAATGAATATTTATCATTATTAAATACATTTAAAAACAAAGAAAATAGTGGGGTTTTGCAAGGTTTTATATTTAAAATCGAAGATTTATTGAATAAAAAAGAGTCTATTAAAAAGTATTTTAATAGTTATGACGAGTTATCTATTTTGTTAAATGGCATTAAAAATATTGAAGAAAATAAAGAAGAAATTTTACTAAGAAATTTTTCTAATAAAGTCTTTAAAGATTCAAAATATTTAGCAAAACATATACAAAGATTTATATCTATATTTAACGAATTTGGTAATTTTGATTTTATTGATGATAACGAATTTTTAAATTATTTTAATATTTATAAAAACCCAACTTTTACGTACATAAAAGGTGATATTATTTTTAAAATTAATGATCAGATTATAGATTTATCTAAATTAAAAGATTCTATTTCATTAACTGAAGAAGAAATTAATAACTTAACTATACTAGAAATTAATACAAATAAAATTTTAACAATTGAGAATCTTACAACTTTTTATTATTTTGATGATAACGAATTTATAAGTATTTATTTGGCTGGATTTAATAACTCTATAAAAGCTAAATTACTTAAAAAAATATATGATTTTAATAAAAATAATATTTTTTATCATTTTGGAGATATTGACTGTAATGGATTTACAATCTTAATTCACTTAATGAAAGAAACACAGATAGATATAAAACCATATCTTATGAGTGAAGAAATTTTATTAAAATATATAAAATATTCTGATCCACTTACTAATAATGATGAAAATAAACTTAAATTATTTTTAAAAAGAAAAGAATACGAACCATTTCACGAAGTTATAAAAGCTATGCTTTTACATAAATGTAAATTAGAACAGGAAGCAATAGAAATATACTAAAAAATAATTTTAAATGTGTTATAATTTCTCTGTATGGGACAAGCGTTAGAGAATATTGAAAATTACATAAAAAAATTAGAAGAGTTTGAACTTCCTGAGTTTAATGACTTACCTAATATTCCTCTTTATATGGAACAAGTAGTCGGTTATGTTTCAGAAGTTTTAGATGCATTAGAAAGAGAAAAAGATTTAAATATTACCCCTTTTATGGTCAATAATTATGTTAAAGCCAAGATTATTGAACCACCAAAAGAGAAAAAATATAATCGTCGTCAAATCAGTTACTTAATTGCGATTTCTTTAATGAAATCTGTTGTTAGTATGCGTGATTTAGCAACTTTTATAGATTTAGATGAAATAAATGTTAGTGATAAAGATAGTCTTTATGCTTTTTTTAAAAAAATGGAAGATGAATCAATCCATAATGTTGTTCATAAAGTAAAAGTAAGAAATGAAGTATTAAAAAAATCTAATAAAAAGAGCAAAAAAGATAGTCCAGAAAGTGAAGAACAAAATGAACAAAGCAATTTCGCTTATATCGCTTTAAAATTATATATAGATAGTGCAGCAAATAAAATGATTGCTGATTATATAATGCGTAATTTATCTTCTGAAGTTTTATCCAAAAAAGTTTACGAAGAAAGTGAAGTTACGAAATATAACTATAAGAAAAATAAAGTTGAAGCAAAAATATTACGTGAAAGACAAAGAAAAGTTAAGGATACTAAGGAGGAAAAACGTTAATGAAGGTTTTAGTAACTGGTGGTCTTGGATTCATTGGAAGTCATACTGTTTGCGAATTAATTGAGAGTGGTTATGACGTTGTAATAGCTGATAATTTATATAATTCTAAAATCGATGTTTTAGATAGAATTGAAAAAATTACAGGGGTAAGACCTCATTTTTATAATATTAATGTTCAAGATAAAGAAGCTTTAGATAAATTATTTGCTAAAGAAGAACCAGAGGGAATAATTCATTTTGCTGCTTATAAAGCAGTCGGGGAAAGCGTTTATAAACCTCTTGAATACTATGAAAATAACTTTGATACTACATTTGCTTTACTTTGGATGATGAGAAAATATCCAAAATGTAAGAATTTTGTATTTAGTAGTAGCGCTACAATTTATGGTGTTCCTGATCATGTACCTTTAAAAGAAACTGATCCTAGAAAAGATGCTACATCCCCTTATGGCGAAACAAAAGTTGTTATTGAAAGAATATTAGAAGATATTGCTAAAGTTAATAAAGAATATAACATCGCAATTTTAAGATACTTTAATCCAATTGGTGCTCATAAATCAGGATTATTAGGTGAAGATCCAAATGGTATTCCAAATAACTTATTACCTTATATAAACAAAGTTGCTACAGGCGTTTTACCTTGCGTAAATGTTTTTGGCGATGATTATCCAACTCCTGATGGAACAGGCGTTAGAGATTATATCCATGTATTAGATTTAGCACGTGGACACGTTTTAGCTTTAAAGAAATTAGAAACAAATCCTGGACTTGTTACTTATAATTTAGGTACTGGTAAAGGCACCAGTGTTTTAGAGATTATTAAAGATTATGAAAAAGCTACTGGTATAAAAATTAATTATGTAATTAAGCCTAGAAGAGCAGGTGATGTTGCAGAAAATTATGCTGATTGCAGTAAAGCAAAAAATGAATTAGGATTCACATGTAAATATAATGTTTTTGATGCATGCTTAGATGGATACAATTTCCAAAAAAAAGAAAATCAAAATAAATAGTTTAGTTTTGCAGGCTTTTTAGGATTTTTATGAGGATTTGTTATATATTATCAAGCATTCCAGGTAGTGGAAAAACTACATGGGCAAAAAATTTTAAGGCCTGTAATCTTAATACTTTTATCGTTTCTAGCGATGAAATAAGAAAAGAACTTGGCGGTACTTACCAGTATTTTAAAGAAGAAGAAAGGGTATGGAAAATATTTTTTTCTCGTGCTAATAAGATTGCAAAAGAACATAAAGATTGTAATGTTATATTAGATTCAACGTGCATTAATGATTATTATAGACATTTATATTTTATGAAAACAAATGCTTTTGATAAACACGTCTTAGTTCTTTTTGACGTTCCTTTTTCTGAATGTCGAAAAAGAAATAAAAATAGAATAATTGAAAAGCAAGTTCCTGATTTTGCTTTTGATGATTTATTAAAAAGATTTAAAAAGCCTTCAAAAGAAATTATAGAAGAATTTGATGATTATTTAATTATTAGTAATTAATTGCGGCGTGGACAAATGGTAAAGTCACTTGTCTCTGAAACAAGGTTTGTATTGGTTCGAGTCCAATCGCCGCAGCCATTTGTGTAAATTAAAGTATTGATCGATAACATCAATACTTTTTTATTTTGAAATGAGTATTATTTCGAAATTTTTAAATGTTTAGATCAAATAAGTTATAAAGCAAAATAAAAACTATTCTAATTATTTTAAAGATTCTTTTTTAATTTTATATATTTCTTCAGCAGCCATACGTGCTTTTGCTACAACATCTTTAGCATTTTTAGGAACACAGTAATAATGATAATGTTTATCACAAATGCAAATAATGTCATTGATTTCATACCAATAAAAGTCAGAATATAAACTATAACTTTCTAATGGGCCTTGTTTTACATGTAACTTATTATCGCAACCAACTAAATCGAATCCATCTATAGTATGAGTTAAATGACCATCTCCAATTTTGTAAATTGCTTTATAATTTGCTAGAACATATATATCAACATCTAAATCTAATTTATAAGTATTATTTTTAATATCTTTAATAATTTCTTGACGTTCATAATTATACCATTCAGGGACAGTTTTAAATTTAGTATCTCCATTAATACATTTTAAATATCCTTCAGGTGTTAATTCGTGTTTTTCTCCACAATTTTCACATTCTAAATAAATACCTTTTCCAATGGTTTTTCCTTCGCATCCACAATTAGGACACTTATATAAAACTCTATTAAGTCCATCAGCTCTAGATAAATTATTTATTAAAATATTATTTTTAAATTGATACTCCCAATTGTTAAAAGTAAATTCCTTTTTAACTATTGAAGTAATTTCACTTTCTGATAATTTAGAAATATCTTCTTTCGAAAGTACATATTTAACATTTGCAGAAACATTTATTTTTCTTTGTTGTAGATTATTATATAAAGGATCGTGTAAATAAGCTCCTTCAGTTTTTATTATTACTAAAGGTACTTTTAATAATTTAATTAATTTTCCGATATTATCAGGAATAGCACCACCTGTACCATCAAAAGAATATGAAGCTTCTGGAAACATCAAAACTGAATCACGAAGTTTTTTAATACAAAAAATCATATCTTTTACAAGTTGAGGATCACTTTGAAATTTTACAGTTGGAACACATCCTAAATGTCTCATCAACCAATATTTTCCAACAAACCCATCATCAGTACATATAATATTAAAAGGAAGAGGAGACCATATTTTAAAGAATATTTTTAAATCTACGAAAGCTGAATGATTCATTAAAATTAAGCATGGTTCGAACTTTTTTAATTTATCCATATCAGTTTTTGTATATGAAAAATTTATATCTTTTAATTCTTTTTTACTTAATAAATTAACCAAAAATCTTAATATAAATAATGGTCTAATTGGTCTATGATATTTTTTTAGTTTTATCTTCTGTAACTGCTCAAAAGATATCTTTTTAATTTTGATTTTCATATGAATATCATAGCATAAAGATATAATGTTGTTAACTTAGCAACTATTTTTTAATCTTATAAGTATCGATGTATTCTTCTAAATATTTATCAATAGAGAACTTTAAATATTCTTCTATAATATTTTTCTTACTTTGAATAGATTCTTTATTTTGGTGATAAAAAAGTTCATCTAAACTCACGTCAAAATAATCAGCTAAAATAATAGCATCTTTAATACTAATTTCAGTTAAACCACTTTCCCAATTTAAAACTGATTGAATTGATTTATTAACTAATTTAGCAAGCTCTTTTTGAGTAACGCCTTTATTTAATCTTAATTCTTTAATTTTATTTTTCATAATCTTCCTCTTTATGTTTGAATAAAAAAGAATAAAATGAAATAAAATTCAAGTTTAACTATAATTTAATGATAGAAATTCAAGTTTTACTATAATAATGAAAGTATATTTATTAAAATAGAAATATGATTAATGAATTAGATAAAAATACTGTATATAAAATTATTTTCTCGTATTTTAAAGATAAAAATAAAACTGAATTTATTGTAGATAATTTATTTATTAAGCATCGTAATTTTAATATAAAACAAGGACTAATTGATAGTTATTTAGAGATTCCAATTATAATTAAAAATAAAGAAATTGGCTATAAATATCAAACTGTGTTTGATTTATCTAATGATGAATATCTATTAATTTCAAAAGAAGACTATTTGAAAGAATTGAAGAAGAACAATTTAACTTATAAAAAAATTAATTATCGATATATTCCTTATTTAAAAATTAAAATTAAAGATATTTTTTAGCATCATTAAGAGCTTTTTCAATAGTGTCGTCCATATCGTAATATTTGTAATTAGCTAAACGGCCACCGAATATTACTTTCTTTTCTTTTTTTGCTAATTTTAAATATTTTTCTAATAATGAGTTATTTTTTTCATCATTTATAGGATAGAATCTTTCTTTTCCTTTTGAATATGTATCAGGATATTCTTTAGTAATTACGGTTTTAGGAGTTATAGCATTTTCAAAATATTTATGTTCTATGATTCTAGTATATGGAATAGATATATCAGTAAAATTGATTACACAATTTTTTTGATAATAATCTTGATCTAATTCTAAAATTTCAAATTTTAAAGAACGATAATCAAGTTCACCAAGTTTATAATCAAAATATTCATCAATAGCACCAGTATAAACAATTCTTTTTGCTAATTTAGCGTATTCTTTTCTATTTAAATTAAAATCTTCATTTAATCTAATATCCGCACCATCAATTAATTTATTAATTAAATCAGTATATCCACCGATAGGAATACCTTGATATTTATCATTAAAATAATTGTTATTAAATTCAAATCTTAAAGGAATTCTTTTTATAATAAAACTTGGTAATTCATTACATTTTTTGCCCCATTGTTTTTCTGTATAGCCTTTAATTAATATCTCATATATTGTTCTACCGACTAAAGATAATGCTTGGTCTTCTAAATTATTAATAGTAGTGATATTTTCTTTTTTTATCTCGCTATCTATTTTTTCTTTAGCTTTAACTGGATCAATAATTCCCCAAATATCTTGGAAAGTATACATATTAAAAGGCAAGTGATAGTATTTATCTTTATAGAAAGCTATAGGAGAGTTTATAAAATTATTAAAAGGAACTAAATCATTAACATAATTCCAAACTTCTTCATTTGATGTATGAAAAATATGAGCTCCATATTTATGGACATTAATTCCATTTATATTTTCAGTAAAAACATTTCCACCTATATGATCTCTTTTTTCAATTATTAAAACAGATTTATTTTTCTTTAATGCTTCATGAGCAAAAACTGCTCCATATAATCCAGATCCTACTATAAGATAATCGTACTTTTTCATAACCTATTTTTTCCTTTAAAATAATTATATCAAATATATATTTTTAAATAAATTTAAAAATAAGAAATAAAAAAATCCATTTTTACAAGAAAAACCCTGCAGAAATGGACTTTTTTAATAATTTAGATTTTTATTTCTTTTTTAATGATACTAAAGTCATTACTAAAGAGAATATACCATAGACCATTAATAATACACCAAAGATAATCCAGATGTAATCTCTCCAGAATAAGAATACAATACCAAATGTTAAAGCGATAAGACCAATAACTAATTCAAAAGTACCAAGTGTAGTAGCTTTATTTACAAATCTAATTATAGAATCTATAACAAATAATGTACCAACAGCAATTAAGATAATTGCAATTGAGTTCATTATAAAAGCTGTTATATTGAGATAATTTGCTAAAATAGCAATACCTAAAGCAACTAAACAACCTCCTAAAATAGAAGCTGGTAAAACAACACTCTTTTTAGACGAATCTACGATACCTTTAACAAAAAGTAAAACACCAACAATAACGACAATAGCACCAATTATATAATTGATAAAGCTTTCATTTAAAATAGATAAAGTAAATAAAAGACCAATAACAAATATAATAATGCTCTCAATTATTTTATAAGCTTTATTTTTACTCATAATCAATTTCCTCCCCGTATAATTATATTTATTTTATAAAATTTTTTACAATAGGAAATTAATAATTTATAAGAATGATTAAAAATAAATTAGCACTCTCACTTGACAAGTGCTAATTTTGTTATATAATCGTATTGTAAGTAAGGAGGGAAACTTATGAACGAAGGAATGGAAGATTATAGTAAAGAAGAAGATATTCTTCAAAAATTTGGTAGATTAATTACAGAAGATGTAAGGAAAAATAAAATTGATCCTGTTATTGGAAGAGATGAGGAAATAAGAAAAATCATCACTGTTTTAGCAAGAAAAACTAAGAACAACGTAATTTTATTGGGTGAACCTGGTGTTGGTAAAACAGCTATTATTGAAGGTTTAGCACAAAGAATAGTAAATAACGATGTTCCACAAACATTAAAAGATAAACAAATCTTTGAACTTGATATGGGTGCTTTAATTGCTGGTGCTAAATATCAAGGTGAATTTGAGGAACGTTTAAAGGCTGTTTTAAATAAAGTACGTGATAGTGATCACAAAATTATCATGTTTATTGATGAAATTCACTTAATTGTTGGTGCTGGTAGAAGCCAAGGTGCAATGGATGCTTCTAATATGTTAAAACCAATGTTAGCTAGAGGAGATATTGATTGTATCGGTGCTACTACTTTAAGTGAATATCAACAATATATTGAAAAAGATAGAGCTCTTGAAAGAAGATTCCAACCTATTATGGTTCAAGAACCTACTAAAGAAGATACCTTATCTATTTTAAGAGGTCTTAAATCAAGATTTGAATCTCATCATGGTGTAAAAATTACTGATAACGCACTTGTTGCTGCAGTTAATTATAGTGTACGTTATATAACTAATAGATTTTTACCTGATAAAGCAATCGATTTGATTGATGAAGCTTGTGCTGAAACAAGAGTTGAAATTGAATCAATGCCTCAAGAACTTGATGATATTTCAAGAAAGATTAGACAACTTGAAATTGAAAAATTAGCTCTTGAACAAGAAAAAGATGAACAATCCAAATTGAGATTAGATAAACTTGTTACAGAACTAAATAATCTTAAAAAAGAAAGTGATAAGCTTGTTGATCAATGGAAAAAAGAAAAAGAAGAGATCTTACACCTTAAAGAACTTAAAAATAAACTTGATAGTTTAAATTTCAATTTAGGTCAATCTTATAATGCGGGTGATTTCAAAAAAGCTAGTGAAATTCAATATAAAGAAATTCCACAAGTCCAAACAGAAATTGATGCTATTGAAAAAGATGAAAAGAGTGGCAAAAAGTTATTAAGTGATGAAATTACAGAAGAAAATATTGCTGAAATCGTCGCTAAAATGACTAATATACCTGTTTCAAGAATTTCAAAAGGTGATAAAGAAAGAGTTATGAATCTTGCAGATACTCTTAAAAAGAGAGTAATTGGACAAGATAGTGCAATTGACCTTGTAAGTGACGCAATTTTAAGACAAAGAGCTGGTATTAAAGATCAAAATAGACCAATTGGTAGTTTCTTATTCTTAGGACCTACTGGTGTTGGTAAAACTGAAGTTGCTAAAGCACTTGCTGAAGCTTTATTTGATAGTGAAAACCATATTATAAGAATTGATATGAGTGAGTATATGGAAAAATATAGTGTTAGTAGACTATTAGGTGCTGCTCCAGGATATGTTGGTTATGAAGAAGGTGGACAATTAACTGAACCTGTAAGACATAATCCATACTCAATTGTCTTATTTGATGAAATTGAGAAAGCTAATCCTGAGGTTTATAACGTTTTATTACAAATTATGGATGATGGACGTTTAACTGATTCTCAAGGTAGAGTTGTTGATTTTAAAAATACTATTATCATTATGACTAGTAATTTAGGTAGCCAAGAAATACTTGAAGGCCACCAAGAATTAGTAGATAAATTATTAAGAGTTCACTTTAAACCAGAATTCTTAAATAGAATTGATGAAATTGTTTACTTCAATAGTTTATCTAAAGATGTTCAATATAAAGTTACTAATAAGATGCTTAATGACTTATCAAGAAGACTTGCATTAGAATATTATCAAGTAGTATTTACAAAAAATGTTACAGATTATGTTCTTGAAAATTCTTATTCATTAGACTTTGGTGCACGTCCAATTAGAAGATTTATTCAACATAATATCGAAACTATATTAGCTCGTATGATTATAAGTGAGACACTTAAAGTTAATACACCTTATAAAGTAGATTATGTTAATAATCAAATAGTCGTAAACGAAATTAAGTAACACATTATAGAGGTAAGCAATGTCTTACCTCTTTTTTGTAATAAAATTGTAATAATTTTAAAAGTTATTATCTCTTTAAAATTAGTAAAAACCCTTCAAAACTCAACTTATTTTTCTAATTTTGAAAATAATAATTTGTTATAGTAAAAATATGATTTAAAATTCTAAATTTATTGTGATAGTATATTTTACATGAGTTTTTATGACTTTTTTAGTTTATTAGGTGAATTTCCAATTCTCATATTATGCTTAATTTTAATAGTCTCCGTAGTTTTTGTTAACGGATGGACTGATGCACCTAATGCTATTGCAACTTGTATATCTACAAAATCTATAAAACCAAAATATGCTTTATTAATGGCAGCTATTTGTAACCTTATCGGTGTTATGGCTGCTTTTTTCTTTATGAACGAAGTAAGCACAACTATTTCTAATATTGTCGACTTTTCAAGCGTTTCTCCAGTTTCAGCTTTAACTGCATTAAGTGCATCAATGCTTGGAGTTACTATTTGGGGCATTTTTTCTTGGTTTTTTGGTATACCTTCAAGTGAGTCTCATAGTTTAATCGGAGGCTTAACAGGTGCAGGACTTGCCTGTATGACTTTAAGAATGAATGTTACAATTCCTTTTGGACCATCAAGTAGTTGGGCAATGGTATTATATGGATTATTTGGATCTATTCTTTTTGGCTTTTTTGTTGGATTATTCTTTACAAAATTTATTGAGTTTTTATTCAGAAAAGCTAATAGAAATCATACAAGAAAGTTTTTCAAATGGTGTCAAATATGTTCCGGTGGGTGCTTAGCTTTTGCTCATGGTGCTCAAGACGGTCTTAAATTTGTAGGAATATTCCTTATGGCAATTCAATTTGCTGTAAAAGCACACAATTTAAATGGTTCAAATATAATTGAACATACTGAAACTATGACTGATTTATGGTGGGTCGCTATAATTGTTGCTATAGTTATGGCAATTGGTACTTGTGTAGGTGGTTATCGTATTATTAAAAAAATCGGTCAAGGCTTATCAAAAATGGAACCTTATCAAGGATTTTGTAGTGATTTAACAAGTGGAGTTGGAATTTTATTAGCAACTTATGCTGGACTTCCAATTTCAACAGGACAAGTTGCAACTAGTTCTATATTAGGAGTTGGAGCAACTAAAGGTATTAGAAAAGTTAAATGGAATGTATTTTTAGAGATGGTTATTACTTGGATATGTTGTTTCCCAAGTACAATATTAATTGGTTACATATTTACATTACTATTTTTAAAAATTCCAGGACTAGGAGGATAATTTTATGAAGAAGAAAAATAATTATTTCTATGATTCTTTTACAAATTTAATGGACTATGCACTTGAAGCTATGAGTATTCTTACAAAAGGCTTAGAAGATTTTCGAAATATTAATTTATTAGAATTTAAAAATAACGTTCATAAAGTAGAACATGAAGCTGATGTTTTAAAACATGAGTATGAAGAAAAATTAGCTAAAGAATTTATTACTCCTATTGATCGTGAAGATATTTTTGTTCTTTATGATAATATAGATGACTTAATTGATTCAATTGATGAAGTTAGTTATAAATTGTATTTAAGAAATTACGCCTTATTACCTAACAATTTAAATATTATGATTGAAAAATCATTTGAAGCAATTAAATCTTTAAAAGAAATTTTCGTTAATTTTAGAAATATCGATAAAAAATCTATCATGGATCCTTTAATTAATAAAGTTATTGTTATCGAAGAAGAAATGGATAAAATTTATGAAGAAAATGTCCATGATTTATATGTAGAAAGTAATGATTACGATAAAAATAGAACTTTTGAAAAAGTTTATAGTTATTTTGAATATATTACTGATAAGTGTAGAGATGTTTGTAAAACTATTTTAATAATAATGTATAAAAACTTATAACTAGGTATTAATTTACTGAATTTAGCTTTTTTCTAGGTAAAAATACTTTAAATGCCTTTCTTTTTTATATATAATATAAACGTTAAATTTCTTAAGGAGGAAAAAAGAAATATGGCAATTAAAGTTGCAATTAACGGATTTGGAAGAATTGGAAGATTAGCATTTAGACAAATGTTCCAAGCAGAAGGATATGAAATTGTTGCTATCAACGATTTAACTGATCCAAAGATGTTAGCTCATTTATTAAAATATGATTCAGCTCAAAAAAGATATGCATTAGCTGATAAGGTTAGTGCTACTGATCACTCAATCATCGTTGATGGTCATGAAATTGAAATCTATAAAGAACCAAAAGCTGAAAATTTACCTTGGGGTAAATTAGGTGTTGATGTTGTTTTAGAATGTACAGGTTTCTATACATCAAAAGAAAAAGCAATGGCGCACATCACTGCAGGTGCTAAAAAAGTAGTTATTAGTGCTCCAGCAGGAAAAGATTTACCTACAATCGTTTACGGTGTTAACGAACATACATTAACTAAAGATGATAAAATTATTAGTGCAGCTAGCTGTACAACAAATTGTTTAGCACCTATGGCAAATGCTTTAAATAAATTCACTCCAATCGTCAGTGGTATTATGACAACTGTTCACGCATATACTGGTGACCAAATGGTACTTGATGGACCACACAGAAAAGGTGATTTAAGAAGAGCAAGAGCTGCTGCTGTTAATATCGTTCCTAACTCAACTGGTGCTGCTAAAGCTATTGGTTTAGTTATCCCAGAATTAAACGGCAAATTAATCGGAAGTGCTCAAAGAGTTCCAGTCCCAACCGGTTCAACAACTCTTTTAGTTGCTGTAGTTAAAGCAAACGGCAAAGAAGTTACTCCAGAAACAATCAATGCATTCATGAAGACTCAAGCAACTGAATCTTATGGATATAATGAAGATTTAATCGTTTCAAGTGATATCGTTGGTATTACTCAAGGTTCATTATTTGATGCTACACAAACCATGGTTACTAAAGTAAATGATGATATGTATCAAGTTCAAGTAGTTGCTTGGTATGATAATGAAAATTCATATACTAGTCAAATGGTTAGAACAATTAAATATTTTGCTGAATTAGCTTAATTAAATTTCTATTTAGGTCTAGGGTGAACTCTAGACCTTTTTATTAAAATAAGGAGTATTATATGTTAACAATTGAAAATTTACACGATTTAGCCGGTAAAAAAGTAATGGTTAGAGTTGATTTCAACGTACCATTAAACGGAACAGCTATTAGAGATGATAATCGTATTGTTAGTGCTTTACCAACAATTAAAGCATTAATTAAAATGAACGCTAAAGTTGTTTTATTTTCACATTTAGGAAAAATTAAATGGGGAAAAGTAGACGATGCTGAAATTGCTAAAGAAAAAGAAAAAAATAATATGGCATATGTCTATCCAAGATTAAAAGAATTATTAGATGGGACAAATGTTTATTTTACTGAAGCTACTAGCGGTGAAGCATTAAAAGAAGCTATTGATAAATTAAATGATGGCGAAGTTTTATTAGTTCAAAATACACGTTATGAAAAAGGCGAAAGTAAAAATGATGCTAATTTAAGTAAAGATTGGGCAAGTAATTTTGATGCATTTGTTATGGATGCTTTCGGAAGTGCTCATAGAGCTCATGCTTCTACTTATGGTGTTCCAGAAATTCTTAAAAAAGAAGGAAAACAATGTGCATTAGGTTTCTTAATGGAAAAAGAAGTTAAGAATTTATCAAAATGTGTTTATCCAGATGCTCATCCATATATTGCAATTCTTGGTGGTTTCAAAGTTAGTGATAAAATTAAAGTTATCGATAGTTTATTAAAGAAATGCGATAAGATTTTAATCGGTGGTGCTATGGCTTATACATTCTTAAAAGCTTTAGGCAAAAATGTTGGAAAAAGCCCAGTTGAAACTGATCAATTAGATTACGCTTTAAAATGCTATGAATCTGGAAAGATTGTTTTGCCTTTCGATACTGTTTGTGCTGATGATTTCGAAAATTATACAGTAGTTGAAACTGTACCTAGTGGACAAATTCCTGAAGGATTTGAAGGTTTAGATGTTGGTCCAAATACTGTTAAAGAATTTGGAAAAATTATAAGTGAAGCTAAAATTATTTTCTGGAATGGCCCAGTTGGTGTTTTCGAAAATAAAGATTTTGCTAATGGTACAATTGGTATTTGTAAAGCAATTACTGAAAATAAAAAAGCATTTAGTGTAATTGGTGGTGGTGATAGTGCTGCTGCTGCAAAACAATTTGGTTATGCTGATAAGTTCTCACACGTTTCTACTGGTGGTGGTGCTAGCTTAGAAATGATTGAAAATGATGGTCACCTTCCAGGAATCGACGTTATTGGAGAATAGTTATAATGCGTAGAAAATTACTTCTCGGTAACTGGAAAATGAATAAAACAGTTACTGAGGCTAAATTATTTGCTACTGATGCAAAAGAACTCGGTAAAACTGCAAAAGCTAATAAAATCGATATGGGTGTCTGTGTTCCTTATATTGATTTAGCTCCTGTTAAAAAGATTTTAAAAAATAGTTTAATTGTTGGTGCTGAAAATTGTAATGAATTAGATCATGGTGCTTATACTGGTGAAATTTCAATTCCTATGTTAAAAGATATTGATATTTCATGGTGTATTATTGGCCATAGTGAAAGAAGAACTTATTATAATGAAACTAGTGAAGCTTGTAATAAAAAAATATTAGCTTTATTAAAGAATAATATGGTTCCAGTTTATTGCTGTGGTGAATCTGAAGCTATTTTTGAAGAAGGTAAAACTAAAGAATTTGTCAAAGAACAAATCGTTACTGGTTTCAGAGATGTTAGTGCTGAAGATGCTACTAAAGTAGTTATAGCTTATGAACCTATTTGGTCTATAGGCACTGGCAAAAATGCTTCTACTGAAATTGCTGAAGATATTTGCTTATTTATTAGAAATATAATTAAAGATCTTTATGGCCGTAAAGTTGCTAATAAAGTTAGAATCTTATATGGCGGAAGTGTTAAGCCAAATAATATTAAAGCTTATTTATCACAAGAAGATGTTGATGGTGCATTAGTTGGTGGCGCTAGTTTAGACCCTAAATCTTATAGTGAATTATTGACAAATCTTTTATAAAAATAACTAAAAAATTCAAAAAGCCTGCAAAAGTTAACTATTTTGCAGGCTTTTTCATTTCATATAATAATTAAATATAAAATCGATAAAATGTAGACTAATTATGTCGCTAAGACAATTTAGTTTTATTAACAACTTTATCTAGTATTGAAAAACCAAGGTCAATTTGACTTTTTTAGTTGACTATTGTATGATATTAATGTTCAAGTTCTGAACGTATTTACTATGGAAACAAATGATATTAAAACTAAAGAAAAAAAGCCTAAAACTCCTATGAGTTCAAAAAAATATACTATCCTTATGTCTATATTCGGAGTTTTGTCTTGCTTAGCTGGTGGTGTTGGTGGCTACTTTTTATATAATATATTTAAACCTGAAACGAAATATGAAACAGGTTTTGTTGATTATACAAGTCTTGAAAAAAGAGCAGCTAGTAAAAAGAATGCAAACCTTGATGTAGAATTTAAAGCTGATCCATATAATTTAGCTAATTTAGCTTTTTATAATTTTGGTAATTCTAAATATAGTTTAACTCTAAGTAATGGATTAGTTCGTAATATTTCTGGTGATCAAAATGTTAAAGCAGTAACTTTTGGTGATAATGGAGATTTCTTTAACCAAAATATTTCTGCTACTACCGGTGGTGGACCTATTCAAATTAATACCGCTTATCGTTTTTATGATTTAAATAAAGATGATAATAAAGATTATCAAATGATTGCATATGAAAATAAATTAGAAAGTGATTGGAAAAAAGATTTAAAACCTTCAAGAACTTATACATATGATCAATATATTGAGGATTATGGCAAATTATTAAAAGGCAATTATATAGTAGATAATAGTGATAAATATATTTCTAATAATTTATCACAATATAAAAATGGTTCTAATAATCTTGTTAGCGGTGCTTTTATATATCAAATGTTTGATGAAGCAGTCAATAGTTCAAAATTAGAAAAAATTGATAATGGTTATAAGATATTAATTTCTTTAGATGCTCAAAAAGCTTGCTCTTATTATATAAGACAAATTAAAAAGAATGGTGGCATGTCTAAAAATCCTACTTTTACTACTGATATTTCTATAGAAGTAATTTTAGATAAAGAATATAAATTAGTTTCTACCCATTCTGAAGAAGCTTATAACGTTATTTTAGGTGCTCAAGTTTCTTGTAATGCAACTATGGATATTAACTATTATGCAAGTGAAAATCCTATTAAATTAAATAATAATGGGGTTGATGTAGAAATGAAGATACCTTCAATCGAAGAAAAATTCCCTGTCTATTTAGATAGAGATTTAACATTAAAATTTGTGGAGTAATAATTATGATACGTAAATTATTTTCAATATTAGTTTGTACAGTTAGTACAGCAATTGGTGGTTTATCATCATTTGCTTATTTTAAATATCAAGATGATAAAATTAGACAAAATATGTCTAATAAGAAGCCAAGCGAAGAATATGAATTAACTCCTGGTGAGAAATTTTTAACAAATTTATTAAAATCTTCAATTAAATGTGATTCTTTAAATTTAAATATTAAAGGAATTGAAGAAAATAAAAATTTAGGAATTAATTTTAAAGGTGTAGTTGAATATGATAGTGCTTCTTTAATGGCTGGTGATTTTAATGGATTAAAAGCTAACGGTGCATTAAAAGTTAATTATGGCACATTAAACGAGAGTGCTACTTTTATTTTTGATAAAAAATTATATTTAGGATATGCAGATAATTATTATTCATTTGATACATCTATTTTCAATAATGTCTTAGATTTAATTAATTTATTTAAAGATCAAAACGATAATAAAGAAGAAACTGAATCAAGCTTAAATTTGAATGATTTATTAGGAAATGTTACTAATTATTTAAGTGATTTAAAGGAAACTAAATTAGAAGATGAATCTGGTTATTTATTTACTTTAAGTCTACCTGATTTAGGTGATATCGTATTTACATCTAATAATGATTTTTTAATGACTGGAATTAATGGAAAATTATCTATTAATAATATAGATGTTTCTTTATTAGCTGAAGGTGTCTCACAAAGCGTAAATGATAGTTATTTTAATGGAGTAACTGATGAAAATAAATATACATCTACTAATAATTTAAATAATATTATTACTACATTAACTAAATATATAAATTCTAAAAAAGGTAGTGCTAGATTTAATGCTAACTTGAATTTAAAAGATGGTAATAAATTAGATTTAGATGGAAATATTTTAATTGATTATTCTAATGCTAGTAAATTAGAAGAAGGAATTTATGAATTAAGTTTAAATTCTAATGTATTTTCAACTGATAGAAATACATTGAAAGCTCATTATCAAGATAAAACTACTTATTTTGCTTTAAATAATTTAATTAAAGGTTATGTTAGCAATACTTCAATTGAAGAAATTATTGATACTTTAAAAAATAAGACTAATTTAATTACTGAACTTAATTTGATGGATAAAGTAAATCAATTATTAGCTAATAGTGATTTGTTAGAACTTATTACTAATAAAGATTATTCTAAGATTCATAGTATTATTAAAAATATTGAATTTGATAATTTTAATAATGAAATTACTATATCCTTATATAATAAAGCATTTAATTTAGGTGATGAAAATTCAATTTTAGATATAGTATTTGGTTTTAATGAAAAAGAAGTCAGTTATATTAAAATTAAAAACTTATGTTATGAAGGTAATAGTGCTAATTTTGATTTATATTTTGATAAAGAAATAACTTATGATAATAATTTTACTTCCTTAGAAGGATTTAAAGATTATTCTAATGTAAGTAATATATTTAATAATGTTATTAATTTAGTAAATGATAAGAAATTTAATGTTGATTATGCTATTAATATTGTAAATAAAGATAAAAATGACAATAGTTATAATTTAACTGGTAATATTGGTGGTGATATTTCTAATTTAGATTTTACTAAAGAGTTTAATATTAATGATTTAGCTAATGGTGCTTATACATTTAGTATTAATAATTTAGCTGGAATAAATCAAGATATCAGCGCTTATTATTTAGATAATAATTTATATTTAAAATATAACGAATTAATTAAAAATAGTGTCAATAAAGACTCATTTATTCACTTATTCGATTTCATTAATAAGAAGTTTAATAATGGTAATAATGCTATTGATATTAACCAAATATTTAGTAAATATACTGAAGAATTTAATAATAAATATAAAGCTGAAATCGATGAGATTTTAAAAGGAAACCTTGCAAAACTCGAAGATTATTTTGTAATTGATAGAGATAATTCAGATCCAAATAAGATTAAAGTTGAGATTTATCCTAATGGTGTAAATAATAACGATGTCTTATATGAAGTAGTAATTTCTACTAATGATAAAGCAATCGATTCATTGTCAATCAAAGGTATTAATTTATCAAATTATATTGTTGATATTAATCTTAATTTAAAAGAATTTAACGACTTTAGATTATTAGAAGAAGAAAGAGCAACATATTATCCTTTAGATAATTTTGAACAAACATTAGTTTCATTTATTGATAAAGATGTAATGCAATATGGACTTGGTATTGAAGGTGCTATTTATAGTGGCAATAAATTATACTTTGATGGAAATTTAAATGCAGATTTTACTAATGGTAATTATTTTGGTGAATTAACTTTAGATGGACAATTAGAAGGCGTTGATAAAGAACGTTATATTCACAATTTTAAATTAGATAAATTTACTAATGAAGATACTTCACTAAAAGATTTTTATATTATTTATAACGATACTATGAAAATTAATATGCATAGCAAAACTATTATTGATTTAATTAATGAATTTAAAACAATTCCTGAAAAGAATGTATTAAATTATTTATTTAAATTATCTTCAATGCTTTCTGGAGAACTTCCTATTCAAACTATTATTAAAAATAAAGAATATTTATCTTTAATTAATAATAATTATATAAAAACATTTACTACATCTAACGGATTAGTTTCTATAACTTTAGATGGAACTTTACCTGGTGCTACTAAAGATATTAAATTAGATATAAATTATAATGAAGAAACTAAAACTTTATTATCATTAAATTTATATTTAATTAGTCAAAAAGATGATCCAACATTAGAAAATAATCTTTATGCATCATTTAAAGTAACTTTTAAAAATTATGATAAAGTAGCTGAAGAAAATAGAATTCATTTAACTAAAACTGATAGTGATGTTTTCTTTGATTTTGATAATTTAAAATTATTATTTACTTGTGGTATTAATACTACTAATATTCCGGAAGGACAAGATACTGTTACTTATTATTTAAAAGGTATATTTGATTTAGATATTCCTGGACTTGGAACTTTAGTTCAATCTAGTATTTATCAAGATCTTACTTTTAAAATTCAAGTTTTAAAAACTGGTAAAGTTAATGGCTACATTAATTTAACTGCTACTGATAAAAATCATAATGTACAAGAAGGAAAAAATACTAAAACACGTAAAACAGAATTCTTTATTAATGATGATGGAAGTGCTTATATTCATCAAACAACTGTAAGTAGAAAATATATCGCTTCTCAAATTAAATATAGATATACTCAAAATGATGAATATTTCAAAGTTACTGCTGAAGAAATGAGTAAAAATTTAGTATATTATCTTATGAAATATACATTAAATTTTGCAGATATGATCTATAATCCTATTGAAGAAGCTATTAATAATAGTGGAGCAAGTTCTGAACCAAATGCCGTTTTAAATTTACATTATGAAAGTGTATTTAAAAAATTAGAATATAATGAAACTGAAAAATGCTTTAGTTCAACTATTGATTTAAATAATATTTGTAATTTAAAAAATGTTACTAGTGGATTTGTAACTCAACAAGAATTAAATATTGATATATATCATGACGCAAATAATGTTTTATCTAGATTCCATTTATATGGTGGTGCTCTTTATGTTTCATTATGTGGAGTCATAAATGTTAATATAGACGTAACAAATTATTATAATAATAACGATGTTAATAATATGAATGAATATAATAAATTTGTTGAATATTGGAATAGTAATGAAACTTTATCTAATTTAGATTATTATCAATATCGTGTTAATAATAATAAGACATCTTTTCAAACAACTTTATAAATAATTTTGATATTAAATAATGAAAGTCAATTACTGTAGTGATAAAATAACTTTGTTTTTAATGAGGAGAAAAACGTATGAAAATAAATCCTGAAGTTTTTGATGCTATAAAAAATAATAAACCTGTTGTTGCTCTTGAAAGTACAATTATATCTCATGGGATGCCTTATCCTAAAAATGTAGCTTGTGCTTTAGAAGTTGAAAAAGTTATTAGAGAAAATGGTGCTATCCCAGCTACTATTGGTATTATTAATGGTGAACCAATTATTGGTATGACTAATGATGAAATAGAAGAATTTGGTAAAAGAAAAGGCATTATTAAATGTTCTAGAAGAGATTTACCAATTATTATTTCTGAAAAAGAATGGGGTGCTACTACAGTTAGTGCAACAATGATATTAGCTAATTTAGCAGGAATTGAATTTTTTGTTACTGGTGGTATTGGTGGTGTTCATAGAGGTGCTCAAGAAACTTTTGATATAAGTGCCGATTTAGATGAACTTGGAAGAACTAATGTTACTGTTATTTGTGCTGGTCCTAAAGCTATATTAGATTTAAATTTAACTATGGAATATTTAGAAACAAAAGGTGTTCCAGTTTTAGCTTATAATAGTGATAAATTACCTGCATTCTTTACAAGAACTAGTGACTTAAATGTTGATTATAATGTAAAAAACCCTGCAGAAATCGCCTCAATTGTTAAAAATAAAAGAGATTATAAATTAGATGGTGGAGTTTTAGTATGTAATCCAATTCCTGAAGATTATTCAATGGATCCTAATTATATTAATAAAGAAATTGATAAAGCTATTGATGAAATGAATAAATTAGGTATTAAAGGAAAAGAAGAAACTCCTTTCTTATTAAGTAAGATTGTTGAATTAACTAATGGTAAGAGCTTAGAAGCTAACATTAAACTTATTTTAAATAATGCTGCTTTAGGTGCTAAAGCTGCTATTGAATATTGCAAATTAAGAGGTTAATTTAATGAATGAATCTTTACTTATAATTGGTGGTAGTAATATCGATTATATTGCTACAAGTAAAGATAAAATTCAAAGTGGTGTTTCTAATATTGGCACTATATCTATTTCATTTGGTGGTGTTGCTAGAAATATATGCGAAAATTTAGCTAGACTTGGTGCTAAAATAGATTTCATAACGACAATTGGTAATGATCTATATGGTGAAAATATTAAAAAAGATTTAATTAATTTAGGTGTTAATGTTATTTATCCTAAAGTAGAGTTACCAACAAGTTCATATTTAGCAATTAATGATAGTAATCATGATTTAGCTTTATCTATTTGTGATAATCGTATTATTGATGAAATTAATTCGAATTTTTTAAGTGATTACTATAAATTTATTTTAGAACATAACTATGTTATTTTAGATGCGAATTTGAATGAAGATGCTATTAAATATATATTTTTAAATTTTAGTAATAAAAAAATAATAGTTGATGCTATTTCCCCAACTAAAGTTTTAAAATTTAGAAATTATTTAGATAAAATTTATTTATTAAAATGTAATAAATTTGAAGCTAAAGCATTAATTAAAGACTATAAAAATGAAGAAGATCTTGTTTCAAAAATTTTAGAACTTGGAGTTAAAAATATTGTTGTTTCTTTTGGAGCAAGTGATATTTATTATGGTAATAAATCTGAAATTGGATTTGTTAAAAATGATTTGATTAAAAATTTTGTTAATACATCTGGCTGCGGAGATGCTTTAACTAGTGGAATAATTAATAAATATATAAGAGATAATAAAAGTTTAAAAGATAGTATAATTTTTGGTAATAAATTATCTAAAGTAACATTAATGACTTCTTCAGCAACGTCTAAAGAAATATCAAAATATCGCTAAAAATTTTAAAAAAGCTGCAGAAATCAATTATTTTTTATGATTTTAAAGGTTTATCTTTATAATGAAATTTTGTAAATAAATTATTATAATATTAAAAAAGAGGTTTAAATATGGAAGTAGTACACATAGGTTTTGACATTGGTGGGATGAGTATAAAAGCTGGATTAGTTGATAAAGAAGGAAATATTTTATATAAATCAACTAGACCTACACCATCTGGAGATAAAGGAATTAGTTTTATTAAATATATGCGTGAATTAATAGATGAATTAATCGCATATAGTCAAGATAATAACTTAAAGATAACAGCAATTGGTGTTGCTATTCCTGGAATTGTTGATAATAAAGAAGGATCATTAACCTATGCTAATAATTTAGATTTAGAATATCCTTTTCAAATTAAAGAAAAATTAAAGGATTATGGATTTGATTTTTATATGTCTAATGATGCTAATGTTGCATGTTTAGCAGAACAAAAATTTGGTGCTGCAAAGGGCAAAAAAGATGCTATTTTACTAACTTTAGGAACTGGTGTTGGCGGCGGAATCGTTATTGATAATAAATTATATGAAGGTAATGAAGGAAAAGGCGCTGAACTTGGACACTTTGTATTGGTAGTTGATGGATTACCATGTACTTGTGGTAGAAAAGGATGTTTTGAAGCTTATGCAAGTGCTACTGCTTTATTAAGATTAACTAAAGAAATAATGATGGAAAATAAAGATTCTTTAATGTGGGAATATTGTGATAATGACATTAATAAAGTAACTGGTTTAACTTCTTTTGAATGTTCAAAAAAAGGCGATAAAGCTGCTAATTTAGTTGTTGATACATATGTTAAATATTTAGGAGAAGGAATTTTAAATATTTGTAATGTATTTAGACCTGAAACTGTTATTATTGGTGGCGGTATTTCTAATCAAAAAGATTATTTTATTAATAAAATAGTTAATTATTGCGAGAAATATCATTATGGATATAAAAATACACCAAAAGTTGAAATTGTTGCTGCTAAATTAACTAATGATGCAGGAATTATTGGTGCTGCTCATTTATTAGATTTCTAAACACTTTATATAGAATATATAATATAGGTAATATTTAATGCAATGTCCCGTTTTAAGGACATCAATTTACATAGAATTATCCATGAGGAGAGTTACTTATGGAAATTGAAATTAAATATTATTTGGATGAAGATTCTTTTAATAACAATGTGGATTATTTTAGAGAAACAATTTATGGTACGATAGATTACGCTAATCAAGTTGCTAAAAATAGAATGAGACATACAATATTTAATTATTTCAATGTTGAAGTGAGGGCGCAAAATAGAAGATGATTGATAATAAAAAAAGTTCAATTATATTAGTTTTAAAAGTTTTATCAGAATATTCTGATGAAGAACATTTTTTAACGCATCAAGACATAATCGATAAAATATATTCTATTTATGGACTAGAATTTGAAAGAAAAAGTATCGCTTATTCGATTGATTTATTAATTGAACTTGGTTATGACATCATAAAAACAAGAAATGGGGTTAGTTTATATTCTAGATTATTTGATTTAACCGAAGCAAAGTTTTTAAATGATGCTATTTATTCTAGTCAAGCAATTACTTCTAAACAAGCTTCTACTTTAATTAAAAAAATTAACTCAACATTTAGCGTTTATAATAGAAAAGATTATGATTATCTTTATAAAACTGATGAAATAACTAGAACTAATAATAACTCTATTTTTTATAACATAAATATTATTGAAGAAGGCATTAAAACTAAAAAAAGAATCTCATTTCAATATTTAACTTATGATGATAATGGAAAACCTATTTGTCGAAATGGTGGTTTTAGATACATAGTTTCGCCTTATTATTTAGTTAATAATTCTGGAAGATATTATTTAATTTGTAATTATAGAGAAAAATATGCTGCAATTAGTGTTTATCGTGTAGATTATATGATTAATATTAATATCGAAGAAAATCGGGTTTATAAAGACATTAAGCAAGTAACTAACGATGATAATTTTAAACTATACCCTGTAAAATGGACAAAACAAATTGTGTCGAACCTTAAAAATGGACAGTTAAATTGTGTATAATCAAGTTAATGGACATTCGAAATGTGTAAAACCATTAATCTAAACACACATAATGTTTGATTCCATT
>JALEXS010000048.1 GCA_022780025.1 Mollicutes bacterium
TTAATGTTAAAAATTAGTGATTATATTTATTTCTATAATAACGTTCGAATTAAAACTGGACTTAATAATATGAGTCCTGTAGAATTTAGAAAACAAACATTTGCTGTTTGAATATAAGTAAAAATTTTGGGGTTCACAGGGATTTCATATATTTTTCCTCTTTTTTACTTTGTGTAATGATAATTATAATCAAGTATTTGTTTACCTTCTTCACTAGTCATGAAAGTAAATACTTGTCTACCTAATGTTGATTCTTTTAATAAACCAATAGCTCTTCCAGTCTTTGTAACTTCTTTTCCTGTGATAGTAAAATCAAGTTTTAAATCTTCTGGAGTTACTGTTTGAATATTTCCTTTAGAGGTCATATTTCCACCAGCACCCATAAAGATATCAACATCACCATCATTATTTACGAGTGTTCCAACATCAGCAATTTTAGCTGAAGTATATTCTCTAACACTTATTTTATCTAAAACATCAGTAGAAACATTTTCACCTATTAAATAAGTTCTAATATTCCTATAAATATGTTGCATAGTAGCTTCATCTATTCCACTAGTTGAAGTAAGTCCATACCAACCAATAACTAAAGAATATGTTTTTGATGCATCTTTAGTATCTTTAACATTAAGTTCACTTTCACCTTTATGTGGATCTTCTAATGCTGGATCTTTAAATACTGCATATAAAGAAATATCATCATTAATTTTTGTTGTAAAATCAAATTCACGACCATCTTTATCGCCCCAATATTGGAAAATTTTATCTCCATCAGTAGGTTCTTTAATACTTGCAATATTAATAGTTTCTCCTCTATTAACTAAAGTTGAAATATATAATGTTTCATTTACATAAAAATTAACGATAAAACAAGATTTAATATCGCCTGCAAAATGATAATCATAATTAAAGAATTGTTGACCATCAGTACTAGAAATATAATCAAATAAATCTCTACCTAATGCAGTTTCTTTAACTAAAGCAATTGATCTACCTGCTTTTTCTCCAAAAGTTACTCCGTCAGTTCTAGCAACAGTTTCTACTTTACCAGTAGTTGTAATATTTACACCAACACCTAATAAAATATCAGCATCGCCATCATTATTTATTAACTCACCCATTGCTGCAACTTTTGTAGTTTCATCGCCATATTGTCTAACAGTAATATTATTTATAACTTCTTCTTCAACATTTTGCGCTCTAAAATATTTAATAAAGTTATTATAAATATGTTGCATTAAAGTTTTATCGATACCACTTTTTTCACTTTTTCCATACCAACCAATTACTAAAGAATATGTTTTAGTAGGATCTTTTGTATCAGTAACACTTAAATCATTTTCTCCTTCATGAGGATTACCTTCTCCATTTAATTCAAAATATGCGTATAAATTAAATGAACTGGTGATTGTTTGACTAAAATCAAATAAATCTCCATTAGAATTTTTCCAACCTACAAAAGTGAAGCCATCCTTTTTAGGTGTAGCAATATCTGCTTCGTTGATTACTTTATTTTCTTCAACTTGGATTGTTGAATATAAAACATTATCAACATAGAATCCAATTAAATGATGTTTAATTGGAGCTACTGTTAGCTCATCATGGTTATTATTTTTACCACAGCTAGTCAACATTACGCCACTTAGTAAAATACTAGTAGCTAAAGTTAATATTTTCTTCATATTTCCTCCTTATTTAAAACAGACAGTGTAAGTGCAATTTTTCAAAATGTCTGCAGTTTCTCCATTAATTTCCCAATTTCCATTTTCTTGTTCACTATGACCAGATGAATAAGTTGATGTTCTTGTATCTATATTTAATATAGACATAGCATGAACATGAGCTGATAAAAATGAACCAAGATGTCCTGGATGTTTATTATCACTAAAATAAAGATTTATATCCTTATTTTCTTCATAAATTTTACTAAATGCTTGGCCAACATTATGAACTTTAATGTTTAAAGAAGCTCCACATTCTTTATATTTATCTCTAATTTTTGCTTCTTGAGAAACTACAGTTTCATTTTGAGGTAATCCATCAGGATAACCCCATGTTGCATATAATCTAGTTTCAGCATGATCTTGAGTTTCTTTAACTAAATCATTTAACTTTTTACAAGCATTATAAAATTCATTATATTTTGTATAACTTCTAGTAGATTGATCTTGCAAAATTACATAATCATAATCTTTTTTAGTTTTTAAAGTATCATAAACTTGCTTTCCATATTCATCAGTAGGATCAGCAAATTGAGTAAGAGTATGAGCTCCTTTTGTAATACTATCGCAAACAAAATCATATCCTAATGATTTTGCGATATTTTCAGTCATTTTAGGAATATCATTATAAAAAGTAAATGAATTACCTATAAATAAAACCTTAATTTTTGACCATACAACAGGTGTTTCGTTTACATAATGCCAATACTTTTTTGTTGTATCTACTGGTGCTTTTTCACTATAATAATAAACCTCATTATTCATATTATTTATAGTTACTTCATTATTCTTTAAATATAGTTTTGCACCACTATTAAATGATGTTTCAGTAAAAGAAGTTAATGATTTAGGAAGTATATAATAATTAATTTTAAGTTTATTAAAATAGTAATTTCCTAAGCTAGTAATACCTTCTTCAAAGTTTACTTGTTTAATTTGCTTTGTAATACTTCTCCATGGTGTAGTTGTTTCTTTAAAGTCTTTTGCAACGCCATTTCCTTTAATATTTAATGAATAATAGCTTCCAGAAGGCTCTTTTACATGATTTATAACAACTTTTAAAGAATTATCATTATTTTTAGAGATATCAAATTCTTTATTATTAAAACCTACTTCTTCTTTTCCACAGCCAAATAATGTCGTAGAGCATAATCCAGCTAAAAATAAGCAAATTTTAATTTTTGAATTAAAAAAATGTGAATTCATAGTAAAAACACTCCTTACCTAAATCATATAATTCTGTAAGCGCTTACACAATATTAATAGTGCCAATTTTGTATAGTAAAAATTAATCTATCTATAAATAAAATTTATAGTTATAATAAAGTCATGAGTATTGAGCAATTAATTTATTTTACAAAAGTATGTGAAAATAAGTCTTTTACTAAAACTAGTAAGGAGCTATTTATTTCTCAACCTGCAATTACAACTGCAATTAAAAATTTAGAAAAAGAATTTAAAACTGAATTAATTACGATGAATGGTAAAAATTTAGAAATTACCCCTAGTGGTGAACATTTATATTCTTTAGCTATTCCAATTATTACTTTATATAATAATTTAGAAAATCAAATGCATGATTTTGTTTATAAATCTACTACTATAAAAATAGGAATTCCTCCAATGTTAGGAACTTTTATATTTGCACCATTATTTGATGAATTTTTAATAAAATATCCAAATGTAAACTTAAAATTATATGAATTAGCAAGTCATGCAAATAAAACAGCTCTATTAGAAGGTGAAATCGATATAGCATTAACTGTTATTTATAATAATGAAATAGAAGATAATTTAGATTTTATTAAAATCGGAAATGCAGATTTAGTTTTCGCTGTTAATAAAAATCATCCTTTTGCAACTAAAAAAGAAATATCTATCAAAGAATTAGGAAACACTCCTTTAATTTTATTTAAAGAAGACTCTTTACAATATCAAGTCATAACAAAATTATTTAATAAAGCTAATGTTACTCCAATAATTAAGCTTAAAAGTGAACAACTTTCTACAATTAAAGAATTATTAAGCTATGGAACAATTGGAGCATTTCTATTTAAACAAGTAATTAAAGAAAATGATGATATTATTGGAATTCCATTAGAAGGAAATCTTAGCTTTGATATAGTTTTAGCTACTCGAAAGAATTCTAAATTTAATAAATTAGCATTAGATTTATTAAAACTTATAAAAGATTATAGTAATGAAAAAATAAAATAGTATATATTTCTTATTTTTATATTTAAAAATAAGTTTTTATCAAGAAATAATGGATTGTGTTATTTATAATTATGATATATAAAGAATAATAAAAATTTCAAAATTTCATAAAAATATACGGAATCCCTGTGAACCCCAAAATTAAAACTTAATTATTGGAGGTTAGCTTTATGAAGATTTCTTTAGAAAAAAAGAGGGAAATTATTTTGGTTGAACACTTGGAATATCACATTCCTTTGTGTTATTTGGCAAGAAAATATGG
>JALEXS010000015.1 GCA_022780025.1 Mollicutes bacterium
TAATAACAGTCTAGCTGTAAAGATTTTTGCAGGGTCACTAAATGCCCTAATGATTAATATAAACATTCCTTCATTACTATTATACTATAATATTAGAAATAAAAAACTAAGAGATTAACTCCTAGTTTTATTATACGAAAAGGCTTGATACTGACCGAAATCATTGTATCAAACCTATGCTTTTCTTATGGTGCCCCCTCGCAGAGTCGAACTACGCATAGATCCTTACCATGGATCCGTTATACCGATTAACTAAGGGGGCCTAGCCCATTTATATTAGCATAGTTAATAACAATATACAAAGTAATTTTGATAGAAAAAGCCATCATTTAAGATAGCTTTTTCTAACTAAAGATTAATTAATTTATTTATTCATTAATGGTGTTGCTAATAAGATAAAATTAAGTAAGAAAAGTATTGTAGATATACCTAATATAATACTAATTTGTAATTTAGGTTTAGCACATATAATCTCACCATTTGTATTATTTATTATATTACCTTCATCATTAATAGATTCTAATTCAGATAATTTCTTTTTACTATTTTGATAGCAAATAACATTTTTAGTATATAAAACTAATTCAATAATACAGTAACTGATAAAGCCCATTGCAATACCATAAGAAATACTATAACAGAATGCCATAAATGCTGTAGCAAAGAAAGCAGGTATAGCTTCTTCAATCTTATTCCATTTAATATCATCAAAATTAGATAACATCATACATCCAACAACTACTAATACAGGTGCAGTAGCTGATGATGGAATAGCACTAATTGGACCAGCAAAGAATATTGATAAAATAAACATACCAGCTGTAACTACACTAGCTAAACCAGTTCTAGCACCAGCTCCGATTCCAGCAGCACTTTCAACAAATGTTGTAGTATTACTTGTTCCGAATATTGCACCAATACTAGTCGCTACTGAGTCACTAAATAATGCTTTATCCATTTTGGATTTAAATCCACGGCTTGTTTCCATACCGTTAATATCTTCATCAGTAAAGATACCAGTTTTTCTACCAGTTCCAATAAATGTTCCTAAAGTATCAAATGTATCAGTTAATGAGAATGAGAAGATAGTAATAATAGCAGTAACTGCTTTTACTCCACCTTCACTAAATAAACTTGGGAATCCTTCTTTTGTAAAGATAACACCTAATGTTTGAGGTAATTGTTTAAATGCATCAATAAAGCCATCCATATAACCATATTTTGCACTTCCAATACCTAAACTACCAATTTGAGTAACTGTAGTTCCACCAATTGGTATTAAACCAAATAAAGTAGTAACAAGGATTGTAATAATCATTGCACCTTTAACTTTTAAACAATTTAAAATAACACAGATTACTAATCCAATTAAGAAAATAATAACATTAGCACTATTCCATGTAGCCATACTAGGAACGCCAGAAGCAAAACTAATACCACCAACGTTTAAAATGCCTAAATAAGCGATAAATAAGCCAATACCACCACTAATTGCACTTTGAAGTGAAGCAGGTATTGCTTTAATAATAAGTTTTCTTACCTTTGTAACTGTAATTAAAATATTAATAACACCACAAATAAAGACCATCGTGAGAGCTTCTTGCCAAGTGAAATTTAATGCCATACAAACTGTGTAAGTAAAGAAAGCATTTAATCCCATTCCAGGAGCTTGAGCATATGGGACATTAGCGAATAATCCCATAATCAAAGTAGCAATAACTGAAGCTAAGATTGTTGCAATAAATACTGCTCCCCAAGGCATTCCACTAGCACTTAAAATGTTTGGGTTAGTTGCAATAATATAGCTCATTGCAAAGAATGTCGTTAAACCACCTAATATCTCTTTACGATAAGTAGAACCAGATTTTTTAACGCCAAAAAGTTGTAGTTTTCCATCTACCATTTCCATTAAGTCTTTCTCCTTTCCCTTTTTAAAAAAGACCTTTTAATCATAGCAAAAAATCTATATAGTAGACAAGATAAAATTTTAAAAAATATTGATTAATTCGAAAGATTTACAAATTAATGAAATAAGATAGTAAATGTTGTTCCTATATCAATTTTAGATTCTACGCTTATTTTAAATTTATAATTTAAACATATATGTTTTACTATTGCTAATCCTAATCCTGTACCAGAATTATCTTTACTACGAGCTTTATCAACTCGATAAAATCTTTCAAAAATATGAGGTAAATCTAATTCACTAATTCCAATACCAGTATCACTAATTATTAACTTATCATCTAATTTTATATTAATAGATCCGTTCTCTTTATTATAATTAATAGCATTTAATATTAAATTATTTATTAGTTTATAAGCATCATCTTTATTGATATTTAAAGAAAAATCCTTGAGTTCTGCAGTGATTTTGATATTTTTAGAGGCTTTTTGAGTTTCTAAATTTTTAATAACATCATTAATTACATCCTTTAAATTGATATTATCTATCTCTTTATTTTGTTCATATTCTAGCTTAGATAAATCTAACATATCTAATACAATATTTTTCATTCTATTAGCTTCTTTTAATGTTGCTAGATTTATTTTTTCTAAATCTACTTTTTTAGTAATCATTTTAGATTTAATTAATTCTTGATAACCAATTATAGTAGTTAAAGGACTTTTAAGTTCATGAGATGCATTAGCAAAGAATTCTTTTTTCATTATGACCATTTCATTATCTTTACTAACATCGATTATTAATAAAGCTATATAAATCTTATTATCTAAATGTATTTTATTAGCTTCTATTTCATACATTTTATTGTCATGATTTATGATAAAAGATTTAGAATTTTCTTTAAAATCTTTTAATTCATTTTCAATTAAATTACCTGCTTTTAAATATAATAAATTATTAGCTTTATCATTAATACCAAATAGTTTTAAAGCATAATTATTGATATTTATTATATTAAAATAATTATCTAAGATAATATAACCTTGAGATACATTATCTATGATAAATTCATTACGATTTTTCTCATTATTTACTTCATTAATCTTTTCTAAAATTAATAAATAAGTTTTATTTAATATATCTTTTAGTTCATTAATATTTAAATTCTTATGAATCTTATTAGGTTCTACTATTTCATTTAGTTTATTTACTTCATCTTCTATTTTTAAAATATCTTTTTTGAAATAATAATAAGTAATAATATAAAATCCTAGATTAATAGTAATTAAAATAATACTTCCATATAAAGCAATATTAAATGTTAATTCTAATACTTTAGATTTAGCTATACCTACTCTAATATAACTATTAGTATCATTATCTTTTCTTACTAAATATAAAACATCTTTATTAGTAGTTTTACTTCTTTTATAATAAGCATCTTTATTAGAATGATTTATAAATTCATCTAATCTATTTTCTTCTTTATTATAATTATCATTATTATCATAAATGATATGTCCATCATTTATTGATAATACTGTAATTCTTATTTCTTTAAAATCATCAAAAGTAGATTTTAAAGAAATAGTATCTTCATCTTTATTATATATATTAGATACTATAATTATATAGTTTTCTAAATTATTAACTGAATCTAATTTAGATTTATAATTAATTGATGTAATAGAGATAATAAAGATTATTAAAGTTACTATAAAAAATATAAAATCTTGAAAAATAATTCTTTTTTTATTCATTTATACGATATCCAACTCCATGAACTGTAATGATAATATTTTGATCATCTAATTTCTTTCTAATATTTTTAATATGCATATCAATAGTTCTAGATTCATAATTTGCATTATTACCCCATAAAGTAGTAATTAATGTATCTCTAGATACAATATTTCCTTTTTCTTTAAGTAATATAAGTAATATATCAAATTCACTATTAGTTAATTTATATTGTTTACTATCTTTAGTTATTATTCTTTTATCTTCATTAATAATAAATCCATCTATATTATAAATAACATTCTTATTCTTTCTAAATCTAGCATTAACTCTACTAATAAGTTCTAAGATATCAAAAGGTTTTTCAATATAATCATCAGCTCCTAAATTAAGTCCATCTACTTTATCACTGATTAATTTATTAGCACTTATAATAATGATATCAATATCATTATTAGTATTATCACTTCTTATAATCTTTAATAAATCTTGTCCTTGGATCTTAGGAAGCATCATATCTAATAAGAATAAATCTGGTTTCTTATTATTAAATTCATTTATAAATGACTCTTCATCATAAAAACTTTTAACTTCATAACCACTATTTTCTAATGCGATTCTAATGATATAAGCTATATCTTTATCATCTTCAATTGAATAAATTAACTTTTTCATAATTTTTATATTATCACTTAACCTTTATACTCACCATTTTTAATATAAATAATCCATTCATTTATATTAACTAAATGATCTGCCACTCTTTCTAAATATTTATCTATTAAAGTAGTATAAATAATAAAGTTTTGCATTTTATCTTTTTCTTTAATCTTTTCTAATTGATTCAATACATCTAAATATAATTTATCAATATTATCATCACTATTAATTAATTCTTTTGCTAATGAAATATCTTCGTTTAAATAAGCTTTTAATGTTAAAGTAGTCATATCTTTAACATTATTTAATAATATATCTAATTTATCTATTTTTATATGTTTTTCTAGTTCAGTTAATTTAGATGTACACCATAATAAATCTTCACTATGATCACCAATACGTTCGATATCATCGACTAATTTTAATATACCGGTAACTATTCTTAAATCTTGGCTATATACCCTTTCTTTAAGTAAAATTCTTAAAGCGTTAGATTCAATTTTTAAATGATATGCATCAATTTCATCATCATTAACTGTTTCATTTTGTTTATTTTTAATAGAATTAAATGCTTTATTTAAATCATCAAAAGTTAACTCAGTCATTCTAATTGAATCTAGTTTTAAACAATTTATTAATTCATCTTTATACATATAATATCCCCTTAACTAAACTTACCATTAATATAATCATCACTTCTTTTATCTTTAGGATGAGAGAAGAATTCTTCAGTTTTTGAATATTCCACTAAATCTCCTAACATAAAGAAGGCAATATAATCACTGATTCTAGTAGCTTGTTGCATATTATGAGTAACGATTATTATTGTAAATTCTTTTTTTAATTCTCTAATAAGTTCTTCAATCTTACTAGTAGCAATAGGATCAAGAGCACTAGTAGGTTCATCCATCAATATAACATCAGGAGATAAAGCAATACATCTAGCGATACATAATCTTTGCTGTTGACCCCCACTAAGAGCTAAAGCACTATCTTTAAGGCGATCTTTAACTTCATTAATAAGTACACTTTTTTCTAAAGAATCTATGCAGATCTTCACTAATTCTTTTTTATTTTTAACTCCTTGGCATTTCAAACCATATACAACATTTTTATAGATTGACATTGGAAATGGATTAGGTTGTTGAAAAACCATACCTACTTTAGTTCTTAAATATATTGGATTTATCTTTAAAATATTTTCACCTCTAAATAATATTTCGCCTGTAATTTTACAGTTTTCTATTAGATCATTCATGCGATTAAAACATCTTAAAAATGTAGATTTACCACAGCCACTAGGTCCAATAAAGGCTGTTACTTTATTTTTATAAATCTCTATATTTATATCATTTAAAGCTTTCTTTTCACCATAGTATAAATTTAAATTATTAACTTTAAAAATTACTTCATTTTCTTCCATAATTACACCCTTTTAATCTTTTTATAATATTGATATTGAAATATCTTAGCTAATAAAGACAATATAAATACGATTATTAAAATAATAATACCAATAGCACAAGCAGCCCCATAATTTGGAACTTCTGAACTATTTAATAACATCCATATATGAGTAGATAATGTGGTAGCTGATTGATTAAGTAAAACATTATCATTAGTACTTGTACCCATAACAAATATTAATGCGGCACTTTCTCCAATAATTCTACCAATTGATAAAATAATACTTGTTATAATCCCTGGAAATGCATTAGGTAAAATTATTTTAAATATAGTTTCAGTTTTACTAGCACCTAAAGCTAAACTTGAATCCATATATCCTTTTGGTAAAGCAATAATGCTTTCTTCTGTTGTTTTTACAATTGTAGGAATTAACATAACTACAAGTGTCAAACTTCCTGCTAATATACTTGAACCACTACTTCCAGCTACATTATTAATAAAAGGAATAAAAATTAAGATACCTAAGAATCCAAATATTATAGAAGGTATTGCACTAGTCATATCTATTAGTGATCTTAATATTTTATTAAATATATTAGCTTTACTAAACATTGATAAGTATATTGCTCCACCTATTCCAATAGGTAAAGCAATAACAATAGTTATTAATATTAAATATAAGGTAGATATTAAACTTCCTTTAATACCTCCACCAAATGTTCTTATAGATAAACTATCTATACTTACACATTTATCTAAAGTAGTTACAAAACTACTTAAATCTTTTTTATTACATTCAAGCTCATTACCTTCATTATCTAAGCCATATAAATAATAAACATAACTTTCTTTATAAGAATTAAAAACATCTCCATTAAAATCAATTAATTCATTAAAATAAGAGTTACTACATACTTCGTTGATTGACACTACGTAATATCCTTCATTAGACTTAATATTTTTAAAAGATACACCCCATTTTTCTGATTTATACACATCTTTACTATTATCTTTAAAATTAAATATTCTTAAATCTTCATTATTAATATTAAAAGATGAATCTGATTTTACTGTATAACTTTTTTCATTATAATCACTACTTATATAATTCCATGTTAAATATTTAGCTCCACTCATACATATATAGACAACTATGTAGACTAATAATCCTAATGTTAATAATGAAAACAAAAATGTTAGTAGATTTCTAGTAATATCTTTTACTCTTCTAATAGGTGTAATAGTACTTCTATTAAAGTCATTTTTATTCTTAAAAAAATTAAAATTAATTGCTTTCATTTTTTCTATCCTTTAATTTTGTTTTTATATAAAAAACTAGGTTTTTGCGGGCTTTTATAATAAATAATGGCTTTTTATATGGATTTGCAATTCTATTTTTTACATAATTTAGTGAAAAATTAGTAATAACAATAATAATCATTAAGTAAATACCTAGACTAAATATAATATCATATTCTAGGCCTGTTGCTTCAGTTAGTCCTAACATCATGATCGTCGTTAATGTTGAACTAGTATCAAATAAATTGAAAGTAGGTCCACTTAATGAGTTGCCTATTACTAAGCTAATTGCAGTAGCTTCTCCTAAAGCTCTGCCAACACCAAGTATGATGCCACTAACAATTCCACTACTAGCTCCTGTTAAAACAACTTTAAAGTTTGTTTCACTTTGAGTTGCCCCCATTGCTATAGATCCTTCTATATATTTTTTATCTACGGCTTCAATCGAAGTTATCGACACAACAGTTATTGTTGGGATTGACATTATTGCAAGAACAATAATGCCAGAAAGTAGACTTGCTCCTCCCATAGTTTGATAATTAAATAAACTACTTAAATTATTAACCATTGGACAAATAACCATTTGTCCAAATAAACCAAATATAATAGATGGAATTGAAGATAAAACTTCTATTCCACTTTTAAATATTTCTTTAATACCTTTAGGAGCAATACGAGTAATAAATAATGCAGTCAATATTGAAATTGGTATAGATAAAACTAAAGATAAAATAACTGCATATAAAGTATTTATAAGTAAATAAAATGCGCCATGACTTGTCCAATTAAATCCAAATAAGAAATTAATAAAACTTGGTTTTACTAATCCATTACTTGTCTCATATGTTTTAAAAAAAGGAGTTAATCCCTTTACTAATATAACTCCTACTGTAATTACAATTACACTTGCACATAAACTAGCTATAAAGAAAAATAGAAAGAATGTTATTTTATCAATAACTTTCTTTCTATTTGAATTCTTAAGGATTTTATTTTCAGTTAAATATCTTTCCATACCTAATATTTTAGTAATATGAATTATTTCTATAAATCAAGGTATGGTAAGAAAATGTAAATATTTTGTAAAGATTATTTAATTACATCACTCCATTTTGTGAAATTTCCAACATCTGTACCAGCATCATTTTTGCCATTTACTGAATACATAGCAACTAATTCATTAGCAGTTGTTTTACTATATGTATTTTTACTATTAACTACTGGAACAATAGCATCAACACACATTTTTCCAGAAGTTCCTTCAGCTGCAGGCTCGCTACTTTTTAATTCTCTACTTAAAAAAGCAATATCAATAGCTTGAGTAGAATCTTTATCTTTACCTTGAGTATATTTATAAGCATCACCGCTACCTCCATGATTGTGTGTGAACTTAATATTTTTACTCTTTAATAAAGAAGTAAAACTATCTGTTAATTTTTGACTCATCTTTTGAACTGATATAGATCCACCAACTTTTATTTCAAAATTTAAAGTTGTATCTTCTAATACAGTTGTATATTCTTTAGCAACTTCTGTCCAATCTTTACCAGAAATATTTAAAATACCATCAGCTTCCTTCATTATACGTTGTCCATCTTTAGAAAACATAAATGCAACAAAAGCTTTAACTACTATGCCTTTTTTATCACCTTCAGCATAATCATTTCTAATAATATAATTAAAGTTACGTGTTAATTTATAATCACCACTTAAAACTGTTTCTTCACTAGCTTTAACGCCTTCATATTCTAATCCTTTAATTTTTCCAGTTTGATCTTCAAAAACACTAGCTAAAGAAGCATAACCTAAACCATAAACATCGTTTTGGACTTTAACTAACATATCACTATTGCTTGCTGTTTGACCAACTGTAGATTTAATTTTAGAATCATCAGTTTTAGCACTTTCTAATCCAATTTTAGTAAAGAAACCATCTCTAGTACCACTTGTTGTATCTCTAGTATAAAGATTAATATTTTTACTATTATCAAATTCATTACCATTTTCATTAGTTGCATTATTACATCCAACTAACATAAATCCACTTATTCCTAATAAGAATAACATTTTTAAATTTTTCATTTTTTCTTCCTTCTTTCAACGCCATAATTTTTAATTTTTTAAGGAAAATAAAAAACCATAGTAGTGTAAACTATTGTAAAGAAAGTGTAAAATTTATTTTATAAAACCTTTATTTTTAATTAAAAACCTTACTAATCCCCTGTGAACCCCAAAATTTTTACTTATATTCAAACAGCAAATGTTTGTTTTCTAAATTCTACAGGACTCATATTATTAAGTCCAGTTTTAATTCGAACGTTATTATAGAAATAAATATAATCACTAATTTTTAACA
>JALEXS010000021.1 GCA_022780025.1 Mollicutes bacterium
GGTAAAGATAAATTTGTTCCTCTAGATATTTATAACGCAAAAATTAAAAAATAAGCTTTTCATAACAAATATTTTTTTAAAAATTTAGTTTAATAAGCTTTTTGCTTATGATTTTTACCAAATAGAAATTCCTAATCAATAAAAAAATCCCCTATAAAAAGGGAAAGGCTCACCTCTCGGTGAGCTCAATGAAAAATCTATACCACACATTATTTTCGTGCGGATTATTATTATGTAATATAATTAACTTCTTGTCAATAGGTAAATTTTTAAATATTTTGATAACTCTAACCTAGCTTAGTTTATTAATAAATATATCAATTAAGTAACCAATTAATTAAATTAATCGATTTAATTCCGTTGTATATTTCATTGCCTTCATCTAAAGATAAAACTATCTTTTCATAATTATCTTTAACTTTAAGTAATGGCTCTAATTCTCGTTTACTAACTAATTCATCATTCATGGAAAGAGTAACTTGATAATATATTTTTTCATTAAATTTTGTTGCTATAAAATCTATCTCTTTATCATCTATTTTTCCTATAGCTACATCATATCCTCTTCGTAATAATTCAAAATAAACAATATTTTCTAATATATGTCCTTTATCTCTATCTCTAAAACCTAATAGATAATTTCTGATACCTATATCAGAAATATAATATTTGCCTAAAGTTTTTAAATATTCCTTTCCTTTAATATCAAATCTTTTAATTTCATAAAATAAATAAGTTTCTAATAAACTATTAATATAACTTTCAACTGTATGAGGACTTGGTTTTTTCTTTTTATCTTTTTCTAAAATTCCTTCATTCATTAATGTATTACTAATTTTAGAAAAAGATATGTTAGATCCAATATTATCTGCTAAAAATAATACTATTTTATTTAATAAGATAGCATCAGTAATATTATTTTGATTTCTTTTTCTTTCTCTAATAAGAATATCTCGACTAATTACAGTATTATAAATGCTATCAAGAAGCATAAACGCTTTTTCTTGATCAAGTCCTATATCGCTAACACCTGGCATGCCACCAAATAATAAATAAGCATCAAAAGCTTCTTTTAATGAATATGTTTTATTTAATTTATCTAATATAACTAATTTTTTGCCACCAAAAGCACTATCAATATTTTCTACTTTAAAATCATTAAAGTATAAAAATTCTTTAAATGATAAAGGTAGTACTTTTATTTCTATACATCTTCCTGCTAAATATGTAGAATATTCACTCGATAATAAATATGCATTTGATCCAGTAACATAAATATCTACATCATATTCAACTCTTAAAGAATTAATAGCATTTTCCCAACCATCTATTCTTTGAATTTCATCAAAGAACAGATACATTCTTTTTCCTTTTATTATTTTATTTTTCACATAATTATATACTTCTATGTATGACATTAATGAATAATCTAGTTTTTCAAAATTCATCTCAATTATTTGAGATTCATCTTTTCCTTCATTAAGAAGATGTTTTATCATTAATTGAAGTAATTTTGATTTGCCACTTCTTCTAATACCTGTAACAACCTTGACAGGCTCTTTATCTTGAAAAGCTATTAATTGGTTCAAGTAAATATCTCTATTTTTAAGATTTTCGTTATTTAACATATGTTTCCTCTAAGAAGAGTATAGCAAAAACTTTTTATTTTTACAACTTTTTGCATTTGATTGCAAAAACTTTTTATTTTTTGAAGTTTTTGCAACAATTACTCCTTTTAACTCATTTTTTTGTTCTAATACAATAAATTTTACAAGGGGTCGATATCTTATAAAAGAACCATCGGAAGCGCAACGCCGTTCTAATACAATAAATTTTACAAGGGGTCGATATCTGATATAATATTTATAACATAAAAACATCGATTTATACACATTTTTTTATAAATTAATGAGGAACAAAAATGTTAAAATTATTTAATTTATCTTCGAAAAATTATAATATTTCAGAAAAATTTGGAAAAATTAATATTATTTATGGACCAAATTTATCTGGGAAAACCACATTGTCAACTAATTTAGAAGAAATATTTTTAGGAAAAGATAAAACCGCTAAATTTAATGACCTACCAATTGAAAAAGCAACATTTTCTGTTATAAAAATAGATAGTAATTTCGATATAAATGAATTTATAAGGGACTTACAATAAGTATGTGTTTTAGGTCCTAGATTTTTATATAGGAACGAAAATTGGAGGTAAAAGAAAAAGTCATAATACTCTATAATTAAATTGCTAGAAATAATAAGGAGGATTATGACATGTCTATTTTAGCAT
>JALEXS010000022.1 GCA_022780025.1 Mollicutes bacterium
GGTAAAGATAAATTTGTTCCTCTAGATATTTATAACGCAAAAATTAAAAAATAAGCTTTTCATAACAAATATTTTTTTAAAAATTTAGTTTAATAAGCTTTTTGCTTATGATTTTTACAAAATAGAAATTCCTAATCAATAGAAAAAAGTCTTCTAAATAAAGACATTTTTCTACATTATAAATTTAATTCGCTATTATTTAATAAAAATTCTCTTAATACATTACCAATAAAAAAGTCATCATATTCTTTAAAGCTAGTCCAAGAAGATGCACCATTTTTATTGGTATATTCAGCAACATAACTTATAGTACCAACATAATAATATCCATCACTATCTTTAATAGGATTACTATTTAAATAATAAACTGCATTACTAGAATTATTTAAATATTTTAATTGACTATCATTACATTTAATTATTGAGATACAATTTGAGAAAGGACAAACTTTTGTTAAATCTTCTTCTTTAAATTCTCCAGCATTTACATCGCTTCTAATACCTTGAAGATTATGAGCACCAATATTAATTTCTTTATTATCAAAACTAATTTTATTATTATTTATAAACCAAACAATTGCTTGGCATACAATATAAGCAAATTGATCTCTAGTATAATAATTTTTAAAATTATAAATAACTTTATTTGTATCACCAATTAAATCTTGATATTTAAATAACAAATCTTCAATACTTTTCATACTACTTGTAGCATTATAAAAAGCATTTATAACATTAGATTCTGAATTATTTAATACATAATAATCTTCACCACTTTTTTTAATATCAATTTTAATATTACCAATAAAAGCCCCGTTACATCTAGCTTCAACAAAAGGAACATTATTATAAATTCCTTGTTTAGATACATGATCATGACCAAATACCATTGCATCAACATAACGCTTATTAGATACATTACTAATAGTAGTTAAATCATAAAATTTAGATGGTTCAGTTTCACTTTTAAGTTCATAACCTTCATCATGACATAATAAAATTACAAGATCACATCCTTCATTTCTTAATTTATCTGATTCATCTTTAATATATTGAAGTGGATTAGGAAAAGTAAATTTTTTAGCAATTGAAGTTATAATAGATGAACCTAAATTTTCAGCAACACTACCTATAATTCCTATTTTTACACCAGCTCTATCAATAGTAACTGATTTATCTAAATAAGATGGAATTACATTAGTATCTTTATAAAAGATATTACTAGCTAATAAAGGAAATTCCATTATTTCTTTATTCTTTAATATTTGAGCTTCATCCCAATCGAATTCATGATTACCAATACTCATCGCATCGCAACCAATTAAATTCAAGGCATCAGTCATAATTAAACCTTTAGTATTATTAGATTCAATTCCGCCTTGCCACATATCTCCAGCTGATAAAAATAATGAATCAACTGATTTTTTATTTTGATAATAATCACCAATATAACTCATACCAGCTTGTTTTAAAGTAAGATCTTCTCTTCTAGTAAAAGCACCATGAGTATCGTTAACTGTATAAATATCAATTGTCCTAACGCTACCCTCATTATAAGGCTCAACAACTTCTATTTCTAAATTAGTATCAATATAACTATCTTTACTAATTTTAATATCTATTTTACCTAATTTATTTAATATATCATTATTATTAATTGAGACTTTATAATCAGTAATTTCTTGATTAGTATTTAAATCAATTACCTTTAATCCAGTTAAATCTAATTTATCATTTAATTCATAATAAACTTTATTAGGTTTTCTTAATACCTTTAAATAATTAGTTTTAGAATCAATAACTTCGATATTATATGTTAATTCTTTATAATCTTTATAATTAATAACAACTTCAAAGTTACCTAAATTTGTCAATTGATAACCATCACTTATGTTAACTGTAAAATTATTAATTTTATTATTTGATTCATCATATAAACTAATATCACTATAATAAAATTTATCATTTAAATTATATTTAGTTTTAGTATTAGAATAATCTAAATGTAATAGTTTCTCATTATTAGAAATAACATTAATTTTATTATTAAATATATAAGGATTATAGTTTTCTTTTTGAATTGATAGTGTATAACTTCCTACATCTAAAAATGTATATGATTTATTATTAGTTACTATATCATTTAAATAAATATTATAGTTTTCTATTTCTTTTCTAGTTAATTTATCATAAACTTTTAAATCATCAAAATTAATAGATTCACCTACTAAATATTCATATTTAGAAATTTCACCTTGAACTAATAAATTACTTAAATTCTTTTCTTCTTTACAAGAAACTAAACTTAATAAAGCACTCGAAAAAAACATTGTTTTTACAATGTTTTTATTTAAATTATAAATCATTAATAAATACTCCTAACAATTCCTGGATAATCAATAAATGGATTTCTATTACCTTGACATAAATATATTTTATCGTTTCTTAATTTTTCAAAATGATCTACAGGATCAAGTTCATTCCATTTCTTTAAATAACTTAATGCACCCATTGATAAATTACTACTTACTTCATCTAAAGACAATTCATTATATCTAACATCCATATAAAATAATATTCTAGCTATATCTCCTCTAAAATCACCAATTTGATTAGCTTTATCGATATTTGGATAAAAATATTTATCTCCTTCACCAAAAATACCATTACCTCTACTACTATTTAAAGATGAATTAATTGCTCTTAAATTATGTAAATCACTTAAATGATTCTTAGTAGAATTATTAACTTTACTTGTTGTTATTTGCATTTTTGATTGAGGCCAAACGTGTTCTCTATTCCATGAAGTACCTGAATCCCAAGTATTTACAATATTCATACCATTATAAATTCCAAATAAATAACCGACTTTTGCAGGGTTTTCATCTATAAATTGAAGATAATAACGAGCATTACCATAATTTTGGAAAGTCATATTAGCTATTAAATCATGTAAATTTTCTTTTAATTTAGTACTAGAAAAATCTATATCTTTATAATAAGTAGATACATCACTTAAAGGAGAATAAGGTACACTTAATCCATTAGGAATATTATTTTCTTTAATAGATTTACGATCACTACTATAAAATTCATAATTCATTTCTTCTTTAATTAATAAATCTAAACTAATAGATTTTAAATTAATATTAGATTCACTACTATTAGATATAAAACTCATTTTAAATTCATTAGATAATGAATTTAAACTAGAATCATAATATGTAATTAAATCATCTTCAATTACTTTAAAAGTCTTTTTATATTTATCAGAATTAATCTTTAAATCTAAATTAGTATTACCTTTAAAAGTTTTAATTTGATAATTATATACAAATAAATTCTCATCTAATTTAACATCTATATTTAATTGATTATCAAATATTAAATTAACACCTTTATTAGTGTTTGATGATGATTTAGTTAAACCATTATAATTAAATTTAACTTTATCTAAATACTCAGTTTCAGTTTTACTAGCATTTAATTCTTCATAAGTAAAATAATGAGTATAATTAATTATTTTATATCCAGTTATATCAATCTTTTCTATTTCTTTAAATTTACAATTTAAAGAAATATCCCTATTTAAATCAAAGACATAATTAACTTCATCACATACTAAATTATTCTCTTCATAGAATCCTAAAAATTCATAACCATCAAAAGGAGAAGCTTCTAAAATAATAGTACTTCCCTTACTATACTCACCACTTTTAGTTCCAAATACTTCTCCACCTTCATTATTAGTAATATTAAATTTAAATGTATTAGAAATATCATTTCTATCACAACTACTAACAATAAATAAAGAAGGAACTACACATAATATCCATCTTTTCATATCTTTAATTATACCAAATATAGTCATGCATATAAAGAAAAGAATAGGTCTATAAAGACCTATTCTTATTATCTTATTTAAAATTTAAATTTTATTTTACGATATAACTAACTTTCATAGAGACAAGTCTAGCTTGAGCGTTATTACTGAAAGTAATAGTTTTATATCCACTTAATCCTTCAACAATATAGCTAAGTCCAGCCTTATCAAATGTAGAAGCAAGTGTAGTTTCACCACTCTTAGCAACTAAATCTACAACATACTTCTTTGAACTATAATCATCATAAGTGAATGATATAGATTGTAACTCAACATTTTCTTTAGCAGTAACAATTAAATTATGGCCTTTATACATTCTAAGACTTTCACTTGTTGTTGCAGCAGGTGCATTTGATGTATTTGTTCCAGTTGAATGTTCAAAACCAATAACTCCATCACCGTCAAAGAAGGTAACAACTTTTCCATCAGCACTAGCCGTACCAGTTATTTTAGCAAATGAGTAAGTCTTTTCTAATAAACCAGCAGGAGTGTCGACTTTATTAACAGTTACTTTAACTGTAGCTGTTTTTGTTGGATCTTCTTTACTAGCAACAGTAATTGTAGTTTCGCCAGCTTTAACACCAGTAACAGTACCATCATCACTAACAGTAGCGATTTCAGTATTATTTGAGGTATAAGTTAATCCTTTTACAGTAGCATTATCTGGGGTAACACTAGCATTAATTTTAACAGTCTTTTTTTCATCAACTGTAATTGAAGCATCAGCTGTAACACCAGTTACATGAACTTTTTCGCTTTCTGCTAATTTAGTAAGGAAATGAGAAACATAATTTGTATCACTAGTAGCATAAGATGTTTTACTAACACTGAAAGTTGTAAAAGTATTATATGTTCCAATGTAAACATCAACAGTATCAATAGTAGTTACTAAAGTTTTTAATGAAGAATCATATTTCCAAGTAAGTGTTGGTGTAGTAACAAGAGTAGCTTTATATGATGTGCCACCAGATTTATTTGTATAAGAAGCAGCTTCAATATAAGTTTTTGCTTCACCTTTAGTAAAAGAAACTTTACATGCATCTAATGTGCCTTCTAATGTAACATCAATAGCTTCAGCATCATTCTCTGTTGAACTTAAGAAGTTGCCAGAAATCTCGCCATTAAAATAAAGTGTTTTATTTACACTGGAGTTCTTTTGATCTAAACCAAATTTATAAGTTTTGCCAATTTCAGGATCTGCTACTTTATATAATCCATCCATAGTAGTTTCAGTAGGTGGGGTAGGAGTTTCTCCGCCTTCAGCTTTTTTAACTAATCTATTAAATGCAAAGTAGAATTGGACTCCTGATTTTTCATCATAGATATAAGGAACTACAAAGAATTCAACTGTATCACCATTAGCAAATAATTTATTAATAATGTCTGTATTGAAATTCTTTGGATTTGTGAATTTAAGTGTTCCATTATCTTGTTTACTAAATGCAGTGAAATCGCTTGAAACACCATAAGAATCAATAGTGTCAGTTCCATCTTCAGCTTTAATTGTTATATTACCATATTTATCATTAGTTTCAGCTCCTGAAACAACACCAGTAACTTTATATGCAACTTTTTGATCAGCTGTAGTTAAAGCTTTCATGTCACTAACTGTCTTAGTTTGAGCAGTAGCAAATTCATTATCACCAGCAGTAATAGTAACTTTTTTAGCTTCACTAACTAAGTTATCAACTTTAGCAGTAACAGTAACTTCGCCAACTTCTAAACCATATAATTTATTGCCAACAATCTTAGCTTTTGTTTTATCACCATCAGCTAATGAATAAGTAACATTACCACCAGCTCCTTCAGGAGTTAATGTAGCACTTAATTCAATTGCTTCATATGTTTTAACAGTGCCAGTTCCTACATTTAATGTAATACCTTCAGCTTTAATAGCAGCTTTAGTAACATCAACAGTAGTAGGTACTAAATTAAAGTAACCATTACCACTATTGAATCCTAAAATAGAACCAGTAACAGTAACTTCACTACCATTAACAATTTTACCAATTTGTTCTCTTAAAGTTTTTTCTGCTTTATAGCAGCTAATTAATTTAAATTCTTCTTTAGAAACACCTTCGATTTCAAATTTATGTCCACCAACATATTTTAATTTCTTAGCAGTAACATATTCATTTCTAGTTGCAATACCTGTTGTAATTTCTGAATTATTTTTATTTGCAGTAGTTCCAAATTTTACGAAATCTTCAGCACTATATTCTTTTGCTTTAGGTAATTCAATTTTAGCATTTATTTTTTCAACTTTTGGATCACTAAATTGTAAAACACCATAATAATTAGTTAATTGTCCTTTAACACTAACTACATCACCAACATTAAAAGAAGAAATATCAGTATTTGCTTTTTTATAGACATAACCATAACTTTCTCCATCATAAATCACCATGTTTTGATCTTTATCTGTAGAAACGACAACACCTTTAACAGCGTATTCATTAGTTGTTGTGCCTTTACTATTTTTACATTCACCATCACTAGCTTCTTGAATAGCAGCAGTTAATGAAACATAAGCACTATCATCTTCTTCAACAGTAATTGTTAATTCTTGAGATTTAACACTTTTAAAAGTAGCAGTAAGTTTTGCACTACCTGCTTTTAAGCCTTTAACTTTCGAGCCAAGAACAACAGCAACAGTAGGATCACTACTTTCGATAGTAAAACCTGTTGTGACATTAGCGTCATCAGCTTTTACTGTAATTTGTGTTTCTTCTCCAACTTTAATTGTTTCTTTACCAGCACTAATAGTAACCTTTTTGATAGATGGTGTAGGGTCTACTGGATTATTAACATCTCCACAAGAAACAAGAGTTCCACTAAGTGCACCTAAACTTAATAAAGCACTAATAGTGAGAATTGGTATAAATTTTCTTTTCATTTTCTTCCTCCTAAAAAACAATAATTTATCCATATTTATATTAACATATTAAGAATTAGCTTTAATATGTAATTTGTAAGTGACAGTTTTAGTTTTATCTTCTAAATATGCTGTACCTTTTAAATTTACCATTTTATCTTCTTTTATTTCATCATATTTTGGAGCATATAAAACTGAGTTTGGACGACTTGATAATGTTGAAGTTTTAAATAAAGTTGGTTCTGAAACTTCCCATTCAAGTCCAATAAATTTACTAACACGTTCATCATTTTCTAAACCAGAAACTTCAGTAAGATTCATAATGTAGAAATTCTTTTGTGATGCTCTGTCACTCCTTAATAAATATTCAATGGTTTCATCGCTAAAATTAATACCACCATCAAAACTAGCGACTGTTCCTTTGAATACTTTTTCCAAATATTCTTCTGTAGTAGTAGTTTTTGGACCATTATTTTCAGTTTCTCCACATCCTGCTAATAAGAATGATGAACAGAATAAAGCTAATACTAAACCTTTTTTCATAATTATTTAACCTCCGTAATGTAATTGTATTCTAAGTTGTTATTAAATAAACAAACTTGATATTTTTCATAATATGGTTTTAAGTAACCTTTAACGATATAAGTTTTACCAACTTCAAATAAAGTTTCACCTGGATAAGGATAACAATTACCATCAACTCTCATATTAATGTATAATCTACTACTTTCATCATTTAAATAAGAGTAAATAGTCATATTCTTATTTGCATCTTTTTTGTAATAGTAATCGCCACTTGATGTTCCTTCATTTTGATCATCATCACTACTTGCATTAACTGTTCTAATAGTAAGTCTAGCAGTAACTAATCGATCACTAAATTGAGCGACATCACTTAAAGTTTTGCAATCATCTAAAGAATTAAAATCAGATTCAACAAAAGGAGTAAATGTAGCAATCATTTCCTTTGCTTCATTAATTTCTTTAATATCAGCTTCTGTTAAAGATGGATCAGTAACATCTTGTGCAGCAATTCTTGAATAATTTGTGAATGCATATTTACCATAAGAATCAAATTTTAAATCACTTAATTGAATATTTTCTAAGAATTTAGTAGCTTTACAATAGAAACTGATGAAATCACTAGGTTTAACAACACTAGCTACACTTTTACCATATCCTGAGAATAAATAAGTATAACCTAATTCACCGTTTTCATTAGGTACTACATCTCTAACATATAAACTATCTCCAGCGATACCAATAACACAGGCATCAATTTTGACCATTTTACCACTACTATTTTCAGTAACACCGAGTTCTTCATAATTATCTATTAAATATTTAATAGTTGTTTTAATAACTGTATTACTATAATCATATCCAGGGTCTTTAGTACCTTGAACTCTTAATTTCATTCTAGCAGCATAAGTATCAGCTTTTTGAAAATAATCTAAATAATCACAAACTTTTGATTTATCAAATAATAAATTTTTAGAATAGCCTTGTTCAACAATTTCTAAATTCAATAAACGGAAATCACTAGTTTTATCAAGTCTATACCAAACAAAACCTAAGAAACGACCATTAGTTTCATTTCTTCCGAAAACGTCATAATCATTAATTAATAAAATATCTCCATTTGTTTCAGCTTCAGTTAAAATTTTAGCAACAAAAACAGAAGCTTTTTTACCCCATGGTTCAATATTTGCAGTTGATTCAGGGGTATCAATACCTAAAAATCTTAATGGGAATCTAGTTTCACTAGCTGAACTATAATCATAAAATTTAGCAGTATCACCATCAGTATTACTAGCTAAATGAACAAGTCCTATACCATCAGCAGTAAATACTTTTCCTTCATAATCTGCATTTAATTTACATGCATCTGTATAAGGAGTTTCAGGTAATAAATCATTTGGATCATTTAATTTTATTAATTCTCTAGTATTAGGATCTAAAGGATCAACTTTATTATTATTGTTATTATTACAAGATGTTAATCCAATTGTAGTACCTAATAAGAATATACTTAATAATAATTTAAATTTATTTTTCATAAATATATCGCCCTCCTAATTAGCAAAATCATTTAAAGTTGCATAAACTTTATTAATAACATCGGTAGGACTCATATTACCTTTAAATAATTGAGGAATGATAGTAGAAACTTCTTCTCTACATCTAGCACTACCAACAAAAGGAGTGTCAACAAATTTTGTCCAATTTGTACCTTCTTTCATATATTCATTTGTATTAATTTTTGCTATTTGTTGCATTTGAACAGCATCTGGTAATAATTTATTAGGATTTTTATTAATAAAATCTTGATAAACAGGACTATTTTGAGCATATTCACAACTTGGGAAATATCCAGTTGATAAAGAGAAATCAGCATTAACATTCTTAGATAAATATTTAATTAATTGCCAAGAAGCTAAACGTTCTTTATCTGTACCTTTATCAAGCATAACTAAATTAGTACCTTGAGAAATAACAAATTTCTTATCTACATCTTTATATAAAGTAGGTGCACATGCTGAAGTAAATTTATCTCCAGCAGGTAAAGCATTATCAGCTCCAGCAGTTGAACCTATGTTCATAACTGTTTGAATCTTTTTAAATGGATTAGAATTATACTTAGCTTCACCATAAACTGATGGAATACCAATAATTCCTTCTTTATATAATCTTTGAATATAAGTTAAAGCTTCTTTAACTTTATCACTATCAAAGACAATATGTCCTTTTCTATCTTGAGAAACAGTAGTATATTCACCACCCCATTGTCTACATAATGTTATAAAGAAGTTAGCTTGAGAATCATATGAGAATGGTACAAAACGATATTCATTTAATGTATCATCATTAATATTAGTATTCTTTTTAAGATCTTTGAAATTTAAAATACATTTTTTATCTGGTGTATCTTCTTCTTTTTCATAAATCTTATTATCTTTACCAATTACTTTTCCATAAGCATTTTCCATGACTACTAATATCTTTTTACCAACAGTTTCAAGTTCATCCCAAGTAGAAGGAACTTTGATATCACTATCAATACTACTAGCCCAATCAAAGAAAGTTTTATTATAAACCATGACTTCAGTAGATTTATTAAATGGAACACCTAAAGTATAACCAGTTCCATCTTCTTTAAATTCTACTAATTGATTTTCAGTCATATAGTCTTTATAAAAATCATTAATTGATAAACTGACATTTTCTTTTAAAGAATTTGTAGTTTCACTATCATGTTCAAAGAAACTATCAAGTCTTAAAATAATATCACTATTAACATATTCTGCCATATGATCTGGATAAGCTAAAGCAACATTAGGATATTTTTTACTAGTAGCAGCACCAACAATAGCTTTTCTTAAATTATCATAACTGCCTTTTGATTCCATATTGACAGTTATTCCATATTCTTGTTCAAATTGATCAACCAATTCTGCTAAAGATGCTTCAATTGCAGCTCCAAAAGGATTCCAAAAAGTAATTGTTGCTCCTTTTGTATCAATTGTATAATCGCTTGGATAAGCATTATTTGTAGTTCCACCACAGCTCATAATAGTGGAAGATAATAAAACCGTACCAAATAATACCAATAAATCTTTTTTCTTCATAAATTTACTTCTTTTCAACGTAAGATGCTAAATTTGAATAAGCATTATTTAAAATTTCATCAATACTTAATTTGCCATCAATAACTTGAGGAATAATTGTTTCAGCTTCGGTTCTAACTAATGATGAGCCAACAAAAGCAGCATCAACGAATTTATTCCAATTTTCAGTTTCACTTAAATAAACATCAGCATTAAGATTAGCAGCAGCTCTTTTTGCTTTATCACTAGCACTTCCACCAGATTTATCTTTTAAGAATTTTTGATAAATACTACTATTCATACCAATTGTTGAACATGGGAAATAACCAGCACCATAAGCAAAAGCACCATTACCTTTTTGAGTTAAATATTTAATTAATTTCCAGCTAGCAACAATTTCTTTATCACTACCTTTATCTAAGATAGCTAAGTTAGTACCTTGAGAAATAACGTTTTTATTATCTAAATCTTTAACTGGAACTGTTGCAACACCCATTTCATATCTAATATCATTTACATTTTTATGTGCACCAGCACTACTAGAAATTGAGAACAAAGTTTCTTCTTTCTTAAATGCATTTGTTGCATAATTTTGAAGATTCCAAGTAGCAGGAACACCTAAAATTTTCTTATCTGATAATCTTTTTACCATTTTTAAAGCTTCTTTAGTAATATCGTTATTAAAATCGATATAACCTTTTCTTGTAGTTTTATCTAAATGAGTATATTGACCACCATAATTTCTAATTAAAGAAATAAAGAAGTTAGCTTGAGAGTCATAAGAGAAAACTCTAAATGGTTCAGCAGAACTAACTGATGATAAATCTAATACTGGATCTTTTTTAGTTGCTTCTTTACATTTAGTATCATCTTGATAAGCCTTACCATCATTTCCTAAAACGTAACCTTTAGTAGGATTTTTATTACTATCATAATCTAATAAACCTTTTTTAGTTGTATCAAAAGTTCTAGTTACATTATCAATTAATTTATAAATAGCTTCACCACAAGATTCGATTTCTTCATATGTTTGTGGAACTTTAATTTTACTATCTTTTGAATTTCCCCAATCAATAAATGTCTTATTATAAACCATAACTTCAGTTGATTTATTAAATGGTAAACCTAATGTATATCCTGTTCCATCTGGTTTAAATTCAAGATTTAAGTTTTCATTCATATAATCTTTATAAAAACTATCCATATCAATTGGATCAACTTCAGTAAAGTTTGGATAATTTTCATCTTCATCACGAGTTGAAGGTATTTCTTTATCGTGTTCAATTAAGAAATCAAGTCTTAATTGAATGTCAGAATTAATATATCCAGCGAAGTGATCAGGATAACCAATGCAAACATTTGGATATTTTTGACCAGAAGCACCTAAAGAAACAGCTTCTCTTAATCCTTCATAACCACCTTTACCAGTATGAGTTACTTTAATACCAGTTTCTTCTCTAAATTCATCTAAAACTGTTTCTAAAGCTGCAGTAACATCAGCTCCAAATGATGTCCAAAATTCAATTTCAACACCACGAGTATCAACTGTCATATCAACAGTATAATCAGTACCTACTCCGCTTTTACCACCACAACTAGTTAATAATCCAGTTGTAGCAAATAAAGATAAAGCAATCAATTGTAATTTTTTCATAAAATCTCCTATTTAATAATTATCCTTTAATGCCGCTACGAGAAACTCCACTCATAATCTTCTTTCTGAAAATTAAGAAGAAAATAAATAATGGTACGGTAACAAGTAATGCAGCAGCCATCTTAGCTGTATCATTACTTTCTCCAGTTAATGAGTTAGTAAACATATCCATAAGACCGTTACTAACAAGTTTCATAGAATTTCCAAAATATGGGTTAGTTCCACTAGCAATTAAGTTAGGCCAAACATAACTATTCCATGCACCCATCAAAGATAAGATAGCAATTGAAATAATTGTTGGTAAAGCAATTGGAATCATAACTTTCCATAAATATGAGAAGGTTCCATAACCATCAACTTTACTAGCTAAATAAAGTTCATTAGGTATTTGTTGGAATGTTTGTCTTAAATAGAAAATATAGAAAACACTTACACCATGAACAAATATTAATGCACTATATGTGTTTGCCATGTTCCAAGTTAATGCTGTTTGATAGTTTGTAATAATCATCATTTCACCAGGAATCATCATGGTAGCTAATAAAATTGAGAATAAGAAATCTTTTCCTTTAAAGTTAATTCTAGCAAAAGCAAATGATGCTAAAACTGTAGTGATTAAAGTAAAGATTGTAGAAAGAAGAGATACTACTAAAGTATTAAAGAAAAACCATCCAATATTTACCGGTTTTCCTCCTAATTTAAGGTTAAAAATAGCTTTAAAGTTATTCATTGATAAACCCATTGATTTAAAATCAAATAAGTTTAATTTGTTATAAAGTAATTCATTTTGATAAATATTTGCATCTTTAAATGAGTTAATGATCATAAAATAGAAAGGTATGATCATAAATAAGCCAAGAATTGTTAAAAAGCCATACACTAATACATAACTAATAATTTTCTTAGCTAAATAAATACGACGTTGTTTATCACTAGTAAAGTAAACTTCGTTTCTACTTGAAGCATTGCCTGCCATTTAATTTACCTCCTAATAATGAACTCTTTTCTTGCTTACTAACATTTGAACACCAGTAATAAGTAAGATGATTAATAATAATATAACTGCAGCAGCTGAAGCTTGCCCAATTTTATCGTTTTGATAGTAATAAATGTATCCGACAACGGTAATCCACATTTTATGGTCACTTCCACCAAAGTTAGTAGCACCACCACCAACTAAAGAAATAATTTGTGAGTATGCTTTAAACGCACCAATAAATGAAGTAACAGTAATATATAAAATTTGAGGTGATAATAACGGGACTGTTATTCTTCTAAAGATTGTAAATTTAGAAGATCCATCAATTCTAGCAGCATCATAATATTGTTTATCAATGGTAGCTAAACCACTTGAGAAAACTAAGATTTTAAATGCTAAACCATTCCAAATTGAATAAACAGTTAAAACAAAGAACATTGTCCATTTATTATTCATCCAACTAACTGGATTCCCGCCAAACCATCCAGCGATTGTATTAATTAATCCACCTGCACCAGATGAGAACATCATTGAGAATACAACACCTAAAGCGATAGTATTTGTAACATAAGGTAAGAAAAATACTGTTTGGAAGAATGCTTTTAAAGGCTTTATAGAATTTAAAGCAACAGCGATAAGTAAACCAATTAAAATAGTTAAAGGTACTTGAACTATAACTAACATAATTGTATTAAATAACGCATCTTTAAATCCGGTATCCTTTAAAACGTTTATATAGTTATTGAAATTAAAATACATCGTATTGATACGTGGATTATTCATTGCAGCAAAAAAATTACTTAATGCAAAACTACTTCCACTTTTACCAACCCATGTAAAATTTTCAATAAATGATATACAAATTGTATTTAAGATTGGATAGATCATGAAAATTATAAGGAAGAATAAAGCAGGTATAAGCGCAATCCAAGCTTTACACCATTCAGGCATATACCATTTTCTTTTTCTAACGTATAATGTTTGATCTAATATATTTGAATTTTCCATAAAATAACCAATTATATATTATTTAACTCTAGTGCCATCTTCATTAAAGACATAATATTTCTTTAAAGAGAATTCAACACTTTCTTTTCCTACGATATTTGCTCTTTCTTCACTTGGAATAATAATCTTAAGATGGGATTTATCTTGTCCATCAACTTTACCGATAAGAGAAATATCTCTACCAATATGTTCAACCATATCAATATCAACTTTAATATCACCTTTTTTAGCTAATTTAAAGCTTTCTGGTCTAACACCAATAAATACATTTCTATCAATCTTAGATACTGGTCTTTGTTTTGTTACATCGTGATAAACTAATTTATTTGTTTCATCAACTAATTTTTCTCTTAATTTAACGATTTCTGATTTAACTTTTTCTAATTCATCGCCTTCAAGATTATTAAGAGTTTCTTCTTTTTCTTTAATTAAAGTTTCAAGATGTTCAACTTTTGAATTATCAACTGGTTCATTAACAACATAATCTTCAAGTCCATTATAAACTTCTTTATATATTGGATCTTCATCGATTGCTCTACCACTTACATAAAGTTTTCCATCTTTAATTTCGCCATCAAAAATATTAATAGCTGGGGAACCTAAGAATTTAGCGACAAACATATTAGTTGGTTCATCATAAACGTTTTGTGGTTCGCCAATTTGTTGAATAACGCCTTCTTTCATAACAACGATGAAGTCGCTGATAGACATTGCTTCTTCTTGATCGTGAGTAACGAAAATTGTAGTAATTCCAGTTTCTTTTTGAATACGTTTAATTTCTTCACGTGTTTGAAGTCTAAGTCTAGCGTCTAAGTTACTTAAAGGTTCATCAAGTAATAAAACTTGAGGTTTTTTAGCTAAAGCTCTAGCAATAGCAACACGTTGTTGTTGACCACCAGATAATTCTTTTGGTTTTCTTTCTAAATATTTTTCGATATCAACTAATTTAGCCATTTTTAAAACGATTTCGTTTTTCTCAGCCTTAGTTAATTTTCTTGCTTTTATAATAGGTACTTCGGTTGTCTTAAAATATTCTAAATCTTCTTTCTTTTGTTTTAATTCTTCTAATAAAGAAGTGACATCAGTTCCCTTAGATTCTAAAGAAGAGATTTTCTTTTCAAGTTTTGCAACTTCTTTTGTAATAATTTTGATTTTTTCTTCATCAATACCAATTCTATCTTGATATCTGATTTTTGCATTATCTAATGGGAATTGAATGTTTTGTCTTACAGATAAATGTGGGTAAAGAGCATAGTTTTGGAAAACTAAACCAATACCTCTATTTTCTGGTGGAACATTAGTAACATCTTCTTCACCAAAATAGATTTTTCCATCTGTTGGTTTATGTAAACCAGCAATCATATAAAGAGTTGTTGATTTACCACATCCAGAAGGACCAAGTAATCCAGCAAGTTTTCCATCAGGTATAGTAAATGTCATATCATTTACGGCTATTGTTTCCTGTTTTTTCTTGCTATAGAATTTTTTTGTTAGATTTTGAATTTTGACTTCCATAGTATTATTTTCTCCTAGTATAATATAATAACATTTTTGTCTAACCGGTTGTTAGCACAAAAATTTCATTGACAATTGTTTTCACTTTCTCCATGAATGCTTTGCATATCTTTTTCATAATTAATTTGATCTTCTTTGGTTTCAAACCATATTGATTCTTTATTATCAATACAAAGAGTGAGACCACAAAAATCAAATAATGATCGATGCATATTCGTAAAAATCATCATTAAGAAAGAGACAAATATTAATAGTATTAATAAAATTAATGCTATTAACGGATAGAATATAAATATTATAAACAAAAATATGACAGGAATAAACATCCTAAATATATTTTTGAATTTAGATGACCTATATCCATATTCATTAACTAAACAAAGAGATAACATTTTTTTACCAAAAGTTTCTCCATTTCTAAATATTAAAATAGGTAATATATAAATTATAAAATAAGTTACTGGTAGTCCTATATATATAGGATAAATAGCATAAAACTTACTATATTCATTACGTAAAGATTGATATTTATTAGTAGCATATAAATCATTACAAGCTACAGCATAAACACAATTAGATTCCATACTACAGAAGTAATTTAAAATGTCATTATAAGTCTTTTCGGGTAGTAAACCATCTATATATAATTCCTTTTTTATAATAGCAAATTTATCATATTCTTTTTCACCTAATTCATTAATATTATATTCAAAAAACTTAGTACCATTTTCTTTTACAAATTTATATCTATTTATATTTTCATCATCAAATAAATTACGTTCATCATCTTGTCCTAATAAATATACATTGAACCAATAAATATCTTTTTCCTTGCTATTCTCATCTATTTTTTTCAAATTTTGATTATAAAAAGTATAAATAGCATCTCGATAATCAATATAATTTTTACTATCAATTAAAGTAAATTCATTATTTTCATATGTAAATAACGCTGATTCTTTCATGATGATACTGAACTCATTATTAATATTATTAACATAACTTGTTCTGACAAATATTTCTCGAGTTCCGAAGAATATAGATAAGAAAACAAATACACCTAATAAAAAGTCAATCAAACCAGCTAAAGCTCTTTTCCAAACAGGTGCTAAAGCAATGTATCCTTTTTTAAAATTTTTATCTATCATTGAATAATTAAATGATAAATCATTATTCACTTTTTTCATTTTGCCAAATAACCTCTCTATCATCTATATAACAAGAATTAGATATAAATTCAAATACACCTCTTTTATTTATAGAAAATAAAACCATGCTTAAATTAATAATAAATAATAAGCCAGCTATAATACCAAATAGATATAAAGAATTTAAAAAGTAATTAAATAATATAATTACAGTTAATGGAACAAAGCGTAATAAATAGGATAATCTAGATAATTCTTTACCACTTTTATTAACTAATCCAATTTTAAATATTAATCTTCCAAAAGTTTTTCTTTCAGTAAAAATTAGACCTGGAATAATATAAATTAATAATACTGGAACTATAGTAAAAACTAATGATTCAATTTTTTCGGCTGACATATTTTTTTTAACAATTTCATGATAAAAAGACTCATTTGAGAGATCTATGGTCGCTTTTGAATATAAATTTTCAACAAAATTTTTAATTTTTTCTTTATGAATGTCAATAATTGTTCCATCATCTTTAAAATATTTAGGATTTTTATTAGCAATTTTATTCAAATTAGTTTCATCATAAATAAAATAATCATTTCTTTCAGTTTTAACATTATATAAATTGTATTTATCATCCAAATTTAAAACATTAACATTAAACCAATAATATCGATAATCTTTCATTTCATCACCAATTTTTATTTCATAATTAATAGGTGAAGGATTCTCTACTTTTTTATAATCAGTATCATTTATAAAGTCATTATATTCTCCTACTTTCCAATTTAGATAATAATATTCTAAATGTTTTAAAGTATTATCAATTGAATTTTCTGTATCTTCTATTCTAACAAATTTATTATCTTTAAAAGTTCCTAAAGCAGAACTATATACATATTGATTTAGTGATTGTAAATTTTGATTATATGGGGTAATCATATTAACAAATCCATTACCACCAAATACTAATAAAATAATTAAAATCATAATAAAAAATATAAAATCAACTGTAGCAGATGCAAATCTTATACCATTTTTAGGTTGTATTACATCTATTACTTTTTCATTCTTACTACGTCCGAATAACTTCTTATTAATCATAATTCAATTTAATGTCTAGACTGATATTATACTATATATAAATGCTAATTAAAAATATAAAAATACATTGTACAAATGTTTTATTCTACACAAACATTTTTAATAAGAATTTCCAATTTTTAATAATATTAATTTTATTATTTTAAATTTAAATTTATTAAATATAAAATATAAAAAATTAACAAAATATTTGAGTTTTGCATTGTTTTTACTAAATTTAAGCCGTTTTTCGAAATTAAAAAGAGAACTCATAAAGAGTTCTCTTTTAAAAAAATTGATATTTTTAGAAGGCAAACTTAATTACATTAATTTTTCAAAAAGTTTAATAACTTCTTCTTTAGTTGCTTCTTTTGGATTGCCTGGATAGCAAGCATCTTTAAGAGCATCGCTAGCAAGTGATTCTAAATCTTCTTTTAAGATTTTTTCACATTTTGTAGGAATACCAACATCTACAGATAATTTCTTAACAGCATCGATTGCAGCTTGGCGATATTCTTCTTGAGTCATATTTGTAGTATCAACGCCTAAAGCTTTAGCTATATCATTATATTTAGTACCTGTACATTCCTTATTAAATTCCATAGAAATTGGAAGAAGCATAGCACAAGCAACACCGTGTGGAATATCATAATATGCAGATAATGTATGAGCCATAGCATGATCAATACCTAAACCGACATTAGAGAATCCCATACCAGCAATATATTGTCCAAGAGCCATTCCTTCACGACCATCAGGATCATTTTGAACTGCTTTTCTTAAATTTTTACCGATCAATTCAATAGCTTTAATGTGGAACATATCTGACATTTCCCAAGCACCACGAGTAATATAACCTTCAATAGCATGAGTTAAAGCGTCCATACCAGTTGAAGCAGTTAATCCTTTTGGCATTGAAGACATCATATCTGGGTCAACAATAGCAACTATTGGCATGTCGTGAGCATCAACACAAACGAATTTTCTCTTCTTTTCTACATCTGTAATAACATAGTTGATAGTAACTTCAGCAGCAGTACCAGCTGTAGTAGCAACAGCAATAATTGGTAAACATGGTTTTTTAGTAGGAGCAACGCCTTCTAAAGAACGAACATCTGCAAATTCAGGATTTGTAATAATAATACCAATTGCTTTAGCAGTATCCATTGAAGAACCACCACCAATAGCAATAATGCAATCAGCTTTTGCTTCTTTACAAGCTTTTACACCACTAGTTACATTTTCAATAGTTGGGTTAGGTTTAATGTTTGTATATAATTCATAACTAACGCCACCTTTATCTAATAAATCAGTAACTTTCTTAGTAACTCCAAATTTAACTAAATCAGGATCACTACAAACTAAAGCTTTCTTAAAACCATGAGCTTTTATTTCAGGGACTATGTTTTCGATAGCACCATGTCCGTGATAAGAAGTCTCATTTAACATAAATCTTTTTGATGACATATTTAAATCCTCTCTTCTTAAATATTATAAAATAGTAGAAATGAGAATTAAATAATTTTATATAAATAAAATCGCATTTTGAAAAAGAGAATGGAATTTTTTCAACCTCGTTTTCATTAAGTAAAAAGGTAGCAATATAAACTTATTATAAGTGTTATTTAAGCATTAAACACTATTAATAAATTTAAGTTTTTTTGTATTTTAAAAAGTTTATATTTGATAATTCTATATTGAAAAAACTCATTATTTTTATTAAAAACTACGTAAAACTCAACTATTTTTATAAATTTTCAATTTTAATGTTAAAATAATCAATAAGAAATCTTGCAACACCATCATGATCATTATCGTATTTTGTAATATATTTTACCTTTTCTTTTAAGTCTTCTTTAGCATTACTTAATAATACACCAACGCCTGCTTCTAATATCATGTTTAGATCACCAATATCATCTCCAAAGCATATTACATCATTTATATTTCCATTAATTAATTCCATTAATTTCTTGTTACCATTTTCTTTACTTGTTGTCTTTAAATTAAATCTTCCGAATCTACCATCTAAATAAGGTATAAATAATAAATTAAAATCATCAGCAATTTTATAAGCTTTATTATTATCTATAAAAGAAGCAACAATTTTATAACTTTCTTTATTCAAATCATCATTAAAATCAAAATATTTAGCATTTTGAGATATATAATTCTTATCACTACTAAATAATTCAGTTAATGTATAAATCGAAAACGTTTTACTTTCTTTTAATAAAATCTTAGATATTTTATTAATCGTATCTTTTGATATAACTTCCTTATAAAGAATATTTTCATCTTTATCCATAATTAAAGATCCGCCAAATAAAATAGAATAATCTGGTTTAATAATATCAAAATAAGGTTTATTAAAATCTTTACTTCTAGCAGTATTTACTACAATTTTATAACCATAATTATTTCTTAAATAATTTAAAACCTTTAAAGTAAAAGGAGTTACTTCTTTATTAGAATTTAAAATAGTATCATCAACATCAAATATTATATATTTCATCTTTAAATTACACTTTTATTAAATTTTATATTATTTAATTTAATAATATCGCTCGCTTTATCTTCATTAATAAAATCTCTCATAATAATATTTATTAAATGAAAATAATCACTATCTTTTAATATATTAATATATTCATTCATATTATCATTATGACTTCTTTCTTTATTATAAGGACCAAATATTAATTTAGTATCAGTTAACTGACCTTGTAAAACAAATAAGCCCTTGAAAGATGTCTTATCTATTTTATTTTTAATTAAATCTATATATGTTGGTAATCCTTTATTAATAAATTCCTTACTATTCATTCCATGATAATCCTTATAATAATAAGAATCTAAAGAAGCATCTAAATGCGTACCTAAATCATCATTCCTTTTAAATATATGTGGATTATCAATAGTATATTTAGAATTATCACCAAATAAAAATATACATTTACCTCGACAATCTTTTATTTTTAAGTTTGATATAAATTCTAAATCTTTAATATTTTTATCATTAGTAATAGCATAATCAGAAAATAAATCATTTATTCTTTTTAAAACATATTCTTGTGAATTATTTTTAAAATGTTGAAAATCTAAAATTAATGTCTCGGTTGTATTAGTTTTTATAAAATCTAATAAATCAAAAAGAATAGGTTCAAACTCAACTCCATTAAAAATTGAGTGATATATTTTATATTTATCCTTAACTTTATTAACTCTTAAATCAAAATATCTTACACCTCTTTCTAATTGTTCTTTTATTGTTAAATACTGTGTTTCGCCTAAATAAGACATTCCATATGTCCCAGAATCATGACTTCCTGGAATAATAACTTCATTTAATAAAGTTTCATCATCGATATTTTTCATCCATGAATTTAAATTAGTATTTTTAATAGGTTCAGTCTTTAAAAAACAATTTCCTTGTATACAAAATCCACCTATAATTACACCAAATGTAATTAAAATAGAACTTATAGTAATTAAAGTTATTTTTAAACGTCTCATTATTAATATGGTATAGGTTAATCCTTTTAAAAACAACTTTATTTTAATTACTTTTATATATAATGATTAAATATTGTAATATTTATCTTATAGAATAAAAAAAGACCTGAATTAATCAGATCAATATCTCACAAATGGTGGGCAGTATAGGGCTCGAACCTATGACCTTCTGTACGTCAAACAGATGCTCTCCCAGCTGAGCTAACTGCCCAAGTGCTTATTAATAATACCAATAATAGATGCATTAATCAAGCATTTTTTAAAAATCTTGTTTGAAGTTTTTTGTTATGTTTTATATACATAAAAGCGATTACTTAAAATTAACTAAAAGATATATTAAATTTTATTTATATAAGATTATTTATTTTAATTATATAAACAAAATTAAAAGGCTTAATTAATGACATAAAATATGCTTCTTTTAATCAAAAAAGCTTCTAATCTCCATTATTTTTAATATTATTTAAAACTTCTTCTTTCTTTTTATTAGGAATATAAGCATCAAAAGTTGATCCACCAAACGCAGAAGTTGTTTCTATTTCGCTAACAAAAGCTTCTTTATCGATTTCAGAAATTAGTGCCTTTAAAAGTTTTGCTTCTTTATAAATTAATACACAATGAACAACATTTTTTTCTTCTTTTGAATATCCACCTTTAACAGTATAAATAGTACTGGTTTCATGAAATTCTTCTGATATAATTCTTTGTATTTCATCTACTTTACTAGTTAAGATATCAAGAACAAATAATGTATTAAATCTACCATAGAAATTCTTTATAGTTAAAGAAGTAATTAAAGCAGATGAAATACCAACCAATAATTTTCCCCAACTTTTATACAAAATAAACCCTAATATAATAGTAATAACATCTATTGTTAAAGTAGCAACATCTTGTTTTATATTAAAATATTTTACACATGCAACTGAAATTACATCACTTCCACCGGTAGATCCTTTTCCCATAAAACATAATGAAGCACCAAATCCTCCAATTACACCACCAGCTAAGCCAAATAATATTAACTTAGCAGTAATATCTCCTTCATTGTAATAAGATAATAATCCCCATCTATCAACTAAATTTAATCTTAAAAATAAAGTTAAAAAAGTTGAATAAGCTATTGTTCCAACTAAAGTCGACATAGCAAATTTTTTACCAATTAAAAATAAAGCAACAAACCATAAAATAATATTAATTACCCATAAAACTATATCAGTAGTATTTATTCCAGTAAAAGGCATTAATAAATTAGAAATCATCATCGCAATTGATGTCATACCACCTTTTACAATATCAAAAGGAACAATAAAAATTGTATTAGATAAAGCTAATAAACAGCTACCAATCATGATTAAAATTATTTCTTTAACTTTTTCTGGTACATTCAAATTCTTTATTTTATTCATATAACATCCTCTTATTTTTTTATTAAATTCATTATCTTATATTTTATATATTATCATTAGAATTAATAGAACTTAATCAAATAAATAGTCTTTTTTTATATAAAAGTTAAATAAATATCTATTCTTTTTTATTAATATTTATTTTTAAAATATAGTTTGCAATTAATCCGATAAAAATCCCCGTTACAATCGAAGTAAAACTTAATATTGGAAGATAATAAAAAAACGCACTAGTTCCCATATAAATACATCCAACAATTATTTGTGCTAATGAATGAACAATAGATCCAATTACGCTTATTCCAATAATGTGTAATTTTTTAAGAAATTTCTTCAATATAGCCATTATAAATAAAGAAAATAATGCTCCCATTAAACTCATCATAAATCCCATTGATAAGAAAGTTCCTCTTAAAAAACTAGCAAGTATTACTCTAATAATATTTACAAATAAAGTTGGTAAAAATCCATAAGTATATAAAGAAACTAAAATAATAATATTAGCTATCCCAAGTTTCATACCAACAATAAAATTAGGTATATAACTATCAATAACACTCAATACTATACATAATGCAGTCATTAAACTTAATGTTGTAATATCTCTAACCGTTAATTTCATAATTATCCTAACTCTATATCAGCATCTTTATACCCATTAAGTTCAATATAAACTTCATTATAAGCACAAATTATTGGATTTAAAGAAGTAACTTTTCCATGTTTTATACAATCTTTTTTTGGACAACTACTTTCAATAACTTTTATTTCATTTTTCTTTATTGAAAGAGTCATAATTCCATTTTTACCATCTATATTTAAAAATCTTTCTTCCTCTTCTTTATTTAAATCTATCTTATACACTAATTTGTTTTCACAATAAATATAAGCAAAATTATCATTTGTTTTTTTATAAAATTTTATAAAAAAAGTGCCGAATAGAGAGGTTATTAATAAAATAACGACAATTATAATATCGAACTTATATTTTTTAATAAAATCTTTCATACTAATAATCTACTAAAATTATATCATTAGATGAATGAATTATTTTTTTATCTTTAAATAAACTATATTTAAAATTATATTCATCTTTAATTTTATTTATTATATTTTCATCTTTAATAAGCATTAAGGATGTAGAAAGAATATCACTTAAAATAGGATCTTCATGCATTACAACACTAAAGTCATAATTACATTCACTTAATCCAGTTAAAGGATTTATTATGTGAGAATATTTATTACCATCTACTTCAATAAGTTGCTCAAAAATACTTGATATTCCTATGCTATTATTTTTTGTCTCTATTCCTTTTCTATTTAAATATCTAAGACCAACTAAGAAATTATTATCTGTTCTACTTGGATTAGTAGTTAAATAAACACTACTACTTCCGCCATTAAGTAAATAATATTCAATACTTTCTTCCTTCATAAAATTCTTTAATTCATTTAATACATACCCTTTAGCAAAAGCTCCTAAATCAATTAAAGAATCTCCATCTCTTTTTATAGTCTTATCTAAATCATTAAATATTATTTTAAAATTATTTAAATTATTTAAAGATTTTTCAATATATTCTTTATCTAAATACGTTATTTTATTATCTTTATTATTAGTATATTCTTCATATATTTTTTTATATTCAAAAGTAAATTCACCTAAATATGGATTAAAATAATTCTTTAAAGATGAATTATAATATTTATCAGCTAATTTTATAGCATTATATAAGTTATCATCTACTTTAATTTCTTCTTTAGAATGATTAATAGTATATATGTTATTAATACCTTTATATTCATTAAAAGGATCGAATAATTTATTGTATTTATCTAATGTAGATTCAATTTTTCTAAATATAGAATCATCAACATCTTGATATACATTTATATTAAATATAGTAGAAAAACTAAAATAATTCTTCGAAATGAATATTTGTTTAGAATTACACCCAAATAAAAATAGTGAAATAAAAAAGAGAATAAAAGATTTTCTTTTATTCATCTATTATTTATCTCCTTGAGAATTTTCTTTTAGATAATTTATTATCTTTTCTTTATTTTCTTTTTTACTAGGTTTACATTTATCAGGAGTTGCTTCTTTTTTATTAACTAAAGCTTCAGCCATACCATTACATCCAGGATATCCACATGCTCCACAATTATATCCTGGTAACATCTTAGTAACTTCTTCTATTCTAGTATCTTCTTTTACATACAAAATCTTGCTAAATATTGTAACCAATATTCCTAAAAGTAATGATAATCCTGCTAATATAAGTAAAGCATACAATATATACATTATTTATCCTCCTTTTCTTCTTTATTTTTAATACCATTTAAATCACATTCATAATTTTTACAAGATGAACAATTTTCTTTATTAATTAATTTATCTTCACATCCTTTAGGAATTGGAGTTTTCTTATTTAAATAATATGTAATAAAGAAAATTGCAACTAATACTATAATTAATACAATCGCTATCGTTAAATAAACCCATTTCATAATTAATTTACAAAATTAAAGACTAATCCAACAAACGCTAAAGCCATAATTGCTGCTGTAATTAAAGCAATTGGTAATCCTTTAAAAGCTTTAGGAACATTAGAATTATCAAGTCTAACTCGAATGCAACTAAAAACAAATATAACAAGCATAAATCCAAATGATGTACCTAATGCATTACCAACAGAATTTAAAAATGTTAAAGAATTATTTAATTGAACAGTACCTAAAACAGCGCAATTAGTAGTAATTAAAGGTAAATAAATACCTAATGATTTATATAAAGATGGTGAAAATTTCTTAATAAATAAACCACATATTTGAACTAATGAAGCAATAACCAAAATAAAGACAATTGTATCCATAAACGGAATACCAGCAGGTACTAATACATATTGATAAATTGGCCAGCAAATAACTGTTGATAAAGTTATAACAAATAATACAGCAAAACCCATTCCAACTGAAGATTCTGGTTTTTTACTAACGCCTAAAAAAGGACAAATACCTAAAAACTTAGATAAAATAGTATTTTGAACGAGCATTGCATTAATAATGCCTAAAAGAAATGCAACAAGATATTCCATTATTTATTAGCTCCTTCCATTTCTTTAAGTTTAGCTTCTTCCTCTTTTTTCTTTTTCTTTAATAAAAGTTGAGTAGCTTTTTCATTTTCTTCTTTACGATTCTTTTTAAATGCTAAAATCGCTAAAATTATTGCAAATACAATAAATGCTCCAGCTGGTTGAGTAAATAATCCAATTGAATAGTCATAAACTGGAATCCCAGCACTATTAACATAAGCTAATAAAGGAATAGAGAAACGAGGAATAAAAGTGAAAATATCACCAAAAGTAATCATACCAGTTCCTAATATTTCTCTAACTAAACCCATTAACATAATTGATAAAGAATAACCAACACCCATTCCTAAAGCATCAATGAGCGAATCTAAAGGTTTATTTTTACTAGCATAAGCTTCAGCTCTACCTAAAACGATACAATTAACAACAATTAAAGAGATATAAACGCCTAAAGTATCATAAAGTTCAGGAAGATAAGCGTTTGTAAGCATTCCAACAATTGTAACAAAAGTTGCAATAACTACAATATAAGCAGGAGTTTTAACTTCTTCAGGGATAATTTTTCTTAATAAAGATATTAATAAATTAGAACTAATTAAAACTATGGTAAATAAAATACCCATTCCTATAGCTGATTCTAAACTTCTTGTAGTAGCTAAAGCAGGACAAGTTCCTAAAATAGAAACAAATAAAGGATTTTCAGAGATAATTCCTTTTAAGAAATTCTCTTTATGTGAAGTTTTATTTTCCATTATTTAAAACCTCCTTAACATAACTAGAAGCACTTTCTGCCATCTCTTTTATAACAGTAGCTCCATAGGTTGCACCACAAGTAACATCAGTTAATAATCTATTTCCAGCATTATATTGATCAACATAATCTTTTTGAACTGTAGTTGCATATGATTCACTATTTTTAATAATTGAAATTCTTCCAAATGAATAATCATTATTAATAACTACGAGCATTGTAATTGTTCCATAATTATTTTTATCAGAACCTTCAGTTTTAAATACATAACCATATTTATTATCGATATTTTCACCTTCATCACTAGATTTAGGATTCCAATAGCATAATAATTTTTGGTATTTTTTATCTAAATTCTTTAACTCAGTTTTATCACCAATAACTAAATCATTAGGAACGACTCCATTATTATCAATAAAAACTTCTTTAAGAGCTTTTTCTTCTTTTTCTTTTTCATGTTTAGTAATTGCATTACTAGTAAGCATATTAGTAGCAGCAATCAATAAAGCACTTATTGAACCAATAGCACATAAAATTCCACCTACTTTTAAGCAATGTAATATATCTTTTTTCATTATTTAACTACACCTCCAAAAAGTAAACTTATTATCATAATAATAGTTGGTATTACAAAAATTAAAGCCATTGCAATTATATTTTTATAAGTATATTTAGTGTTGCTCCATTTTGGGAAATCAAGTACAGGAGTAAACATATTTGCTATAAGTAAAGAGATAGCAACGCCTTCAGGAAGAGCTCCAAATAATCTAATAAGTACTGTTAAGCAACCACCAATCATTCCATACATTATTCTACTAGGTCTAGTTAAAGGTGAAGTTACTGGATCAGTAAACATAAATACACCGCCAAAAATTACACCTCCACTAAGTAATTCAAAAAGTGTAAAATGCATAACTTTGACTTGTGGAAGAATAGAATTTATACATAATCCAGCAATAATCATCATTATCAAAAACGTGCCAAAATATGAAAAAAGTATTCTAAAGTCCACTGTTTTTCTAAAAATCAAATAAATTAAACCTAATAAAATAGTTACAGTATAAACTTCACCTAAAGTACCAGGCATCTTTCCTAAAAACATATCTAAGAAATTAACATTATTAATTGATTCATATCCAAGACTCGAAATATTACCAAGTAAAGTTCCACCCATAGATGTATTTGGTACACTATTAAACCAAGAAGGTAAAGCTAAATATTTTCCATAGTTCGATCCAAATGATAATTTAGCAGCAACCATTCCAACAGCAGCCGGATTAAATATATTATTACCTAATCCTCCAAAAACTAATTTACCTAAAATTATTCCAATTAATGCTCCAACAATTACGCTATAAATAGGTGCTCCACTTGGAGTAATTAATGTGTAAATCATAGCAGTAACAATAGGAGAAATTAAATTAACTAATTGATAACGTCCTTTATAGGCATATTCAAATTTTTCCTTAAATGTATGTTTTTCCATATCTTTAGGTTTCATATGTGTTAACCCTATAAAAATAAATTCAGCTAAACACATTATTACTGCGCTAATAAAAAAATTAAGAAGAGTATTTAATGGAAAAATTACAGTACTAAAAATAAAAGTAGGTAATAATGCAATTATTACATCAAGCATCATTTGCCATGCACTATCTTTTCTTCTAATATGAGGAGATGATTCTTTTATAAATATCATAATTTTGCTATCACCTTTCCTTTTCTAACCCAATCTGTAACATTAATACGAGATGTACAAGAATATGTACATAATCCACATTCAATACACTTTAAAGGATTTAAAGTTTTTACTAATTGTCTATCTTTTGCTTTCATTGCGTTCATAATTTCAACAGGTTTTAATCCAACAGGACAACTTAAAACACAGCTTCCACAACGAACACATGGTTCTTCAATATAATCTTTTTTATTTAAAACAATAATTGAAGTAACAGTTTTTGTAATTATTACATCATCACTAGGAACACTAGCTCCCATCATAGGTCCACCCATAATAAAGACCTTATCGAAATTTTCATCCTTATATCCACCACATAATGGAATCAAATCGCTTAATGGAGTACCAACAACTACTCTAAAATTTTTAGGATATTTTATACCATCACCTGTTATAGTAATATTTCTTTTAACAACTGGCATATTATGTCTTAATGCTTTATAAATACCAACAATAGTTGATACATTAAAATTCATTATTCCGTATTCGCTAGGAAGATGACCACTAGGTATTTCAATTCCTAAAGCTTCTTTAATCATTGCGATTTCCCAGCCTTGTGGATAATAATTTTTAACACATTTAACTTCGATATTTTCATATCCTTTTAATAATTCATGATAAACAAGTTTGATATCTTTATATTTAGATTTAATACAAATATAAGCCTTTTTAATATCAAAAATTTCCATTAAATATCTAATTCCGTTGATAACTCTATTTGGAAATTCGAGCATTAAACGGTGATCAGCAGTAATATAAGGCTCGCATTCAATACCATTAACTAATAATGTATCAATTTTCTTATCGATTGGTAATTTTATATAACTTGGGAATGAAGAACCACCTAATCCAACATTAGCAGTATCTTTAATAATTTTTATTGCTTCTTTTCTACTAAGGCTTGCAATTTGAGCTTCTGTTCTTTCAAAAACAGAATCATCACTAGTGTTTTTTAAATCATTCTTTATCTTAATAAATTCAACTTCTTTTCCACTACGATGATAATGCTTTTCTAATCCTACAAATGTGCCAGAGACTGTACTATGAATAGGTTGATCAAAAAAAGGTCCATGACGCATACCAATTTTTTGAAAGCACTTAACATAATCTCCTTCCTTAATAAAGAGTTCATATTTAGAACAACGTGTGTTTACAGTTGCAATAAAAACGTACTCAGGATGAGTATATCTAACTGTTGGTATAGAACCCATAAGTTCTTTGCTTTTACCAACTTTGGTAACTTTTTTAATCATGTTAATATTATCTAATTTTAATGCATAACTTTCAAGGTAATAAATACAGAAAAAGTACCATTTTATGGGCTATTTTTGATTTATTTATTTTATAAAAATTATTTAAAATATTTATAAAATTTATTATCTAATTTCTTTATTAATACAATATTTTTAGTCTATTTTTATTTCAAAATAGTACTCTTATTCAAAAAAAACCTGCAAAACTCGATTATTTTATATGAATTTGAAAAATTCATATTTATTAAAGTTGACAAGCAAAATAAAAAGGATGATTTTATTCATCCTTTTTCGCTTTATTTTTTTGTTTCTTCAGTTGTCTCTTCTACAACTTCAGGTACCAAAATTTCTTTTATTAGAAACTCTCTTCCGGATAAGATATCTTTTTCAAATGAATTACATTTTGGACAATATCCTTCATTATCAATGATATTAAAAACCTCACCGCAATTTTTACATTTTCCAAGACCAGGAATAACCTCAATTTTAAGTTTTGTATCTTTGAAGAATGTATGCTTATCAGTAGCAGCAGGCCAACATTCATCTAAATAAATTGGAATGACTCCAGATAACTGTCCAACTTGAAGAACTACAGTATCAACAGCTGGAAGATTTTCTTCTTCTACTACTTTTTCTAATGTATTAACTATTTGAAATACAATTCCTAATTCATGCATATGTTATTTTTTAGGTGTAATAGGTTTTATGATTATTTTACCAGCACGTTGAATAGCATGTTTTGCCATTTCGATTGGTAATTTCTCATAAACTTTACCTTCAACTGTTTTCTCGTTTCTTACTAATTTAATAGCGTCAAATTTACATTTAGTAGTACATTGTCCACAGCCAATACACATATATGTATCAACTTTTGCAGCACCACAACCTAAACAACGAGATGTTTCAAGTTTCATTTGTTCTTCTGTGAATGTAGCTCTAGTGTCTTTGAATGTACCATGATTTTCTTTAATTGATAATGGACGTTGACGTTTTACATTATCATAGCCAGATATTTCGAGGTTATCTTTATCAAGAGAGATATATTTTCTTCTATCTCTACCATATTTTTGAGTTTGTCCTGGCCAAACAGCTCTATGAATAGAAATAGCACCTTCTTTACCACTAGCAATTGCATCAATTGCAAATTTTGGACCAGTTACACAATCGCCACCAGCAATAATATTACTTTCACCAGTAACATAGAATTCATCAACAGATACAGTATTATTTTTATTTAACTTAACATTTGTACCTTCAAGTAATTTACCCCATTCAATTCTTTGTCCAATTGAAACAAGAATATAATCAGCTTCGACAGTTATTACGTCATTTTCATCATATTTTGGAGCAAATTTACCTTCTTCGTTAAATACGGAGACACATTTTTTAAATTCTATACCAGTGACTTTACCATCTTTAACAATAATACGTTTTGGTCCGTATCCATTATTAATAATGACATTTTCACTTTCTGCTTCTTCGATTTCTTCTTCAAGTGCAGGCATTTCTTCTCTTTTCTCTAAAGAGTACATGTTAACACTTTCAGCACCAACTCTAGTAGCAGTTCTAGCAACGTCAATTGCAACATTTCCACCACCAATAACAACTACTTTACCATGTAAAGGTTTTTGTTTATTAAGGGCTACATTTTTAAGGAAATCGACACCGAGGATAACACCTTCGCCATCTTCACCTTCAATATTAAGTTTTCTTCCTTGGCTAGCACCAATAGCAAGATAGAATCCATCAAATCCTTCTTTTTTAAGTTGATCGATTGTTTTATCTTTACCAACTTCTATACCTGTTATAAATTTAACGCCTAATTCACGTAAAATATCAATTTCAGCTTCGACTACTTCTTTTTCAAGTCTGAAAGAAGGAATTCCAAGTGTCATCATACCACCTAATTTTTCTTCTTTTTCAAAGACAGTAACATCATAACCATCAACAGCTAAATAATATGCCGCACTTAATCCTGCAGGACCAGAACCTATAACTGCGATATGTTTGGATGTATAATCATGTTTTTTGGTAGGAATAAAACGATCGCTACTATTTTTATCTTTATCTGCAATAAATTTTTTAATTTCATCAATTGCAACGCCTTTATCAATTTGACCACGTGTACAAGCATCTTCACATTTGTGAGGACAAATTCTACCACAAATTGCAGGGAATGGATTTTCTTTCTTAATTAATTCTAAAGCATCTTTATATCTACCTTGAGAAGCTAAACGAATATAACCTTGAACTGCTATATGAGCAGGACATGCTGTTTTACATGGAGCAGTTCCAGTTTCTAAAGTATCTTCTCTATTTTCACGATAATTTACATTCCATTTGTCTTTACCCCAAATTGTATTTCTGACTTTATCATAATACTCTGTTTTTAATGGAGTTTTTGTACATAATTTTTGTCCGAGTTTAATAGCATTAACAGGGCAATTTTCAACACATTGACCACATGCAACGCAATTATCTTGGTTAATTTCAGCATGATAATTACTTCTTTCAGCATCTGGACAATTAAACATATTTGATATACGAATTGCAAAGCATGAACAACCACAGCAATTACAAATTGCAGCAGATTCTCCAGCGCCTTCTAAGTTAGGCATTTGATGCATTAATCCGTTTTCTTCTGCTTTTCTAAAAATTTCTTCAGCTTCTTGTCTAGTGATTTGTCTAGCTTTACCTGTTTTAATAAAATATTCAGCACCACTTCCAAGTTGTACACACATTTCATCTTCTAAATGTCCGCAACCTTCGCCAAGTAATCTTCTTGAACGGCGACATGAACAAGGAGAAACAGAATAAGTATCATATTTATCTAAATAATAAGAGATTTTGTCATAAGGAATAGCTTTAGTATCACTTGCAATTGCAGATTCAATTGGAATAACTCTCATCATACTTTGACCATAAGGAAGCATAGTTCCCATAGTTTCCATAAGACCACGAGTATAAGCTTCAAAAGCTTTAGCTATTTCAGGGTGTTCTTTAACGTTTTCAGTACAGCCAACCATCATTTCAAGAGTGCCTGGAGCAAAAATTTGCATGAAATATAATGTTTCATTATTTTCTGTATAAATTTTAATAACTCCTAGATATCCAAGACGATCAAGAATTTTCTTTGTTTCTTCCTCGGATTTACCACATTTTTTTGCTACATATTGAAGATTTCTTGGTTTTCTTAAACCTAAAGATGCTGCAACATCAGCTTCTTCATCAGTTAAACAATTTAAAGCGTAATATTCTGGTGATTCTTCAGTAATTTTTGTCATCATTCCTGCTAAACCACCCATTACTTTAACTAAACGTAAGATACTTTTCCTCATAATATTTCCCCCTATTACTTTTTATACTTAGTTTGATAATGAATAATTATCTATTTAACACAAAATTTGATATTCTTCTGGTATTGTGCGATCAATTTGTTGAGCTAATTCAACTTTTGAAATTGGTCTTCCATCAAATAACCAGTCTCTTACAGTATTTACACAACCATATATAACAATTTTGGCAGAGTAAATTTCATTTTTTCCTAAATAATGGCCGTGTTTTTCAAAAAATTTATCATTCATTCTATTAAAAGAATAATCGAAAACAAATTTTTCATATGAATTAATACCTTCTGATAAAAAGGCATTTTTAACTCTTTTAGAATCTTTCTCTACAAAAGTTAGAATGTTAATAAATAGTTCGCCCCAAGATTTAAATTTAGTTTTTTCAAAAATTTCATCGAGTACAAGCTTGTAATTATAATTCATGACATCATATTTATCTAAAAACAATCGATAAAAAGTTGACTTTGAAACACCAGCTTCAGCCACTATCATATTAACGGTTATGTTATCGATTGAATACTTTCTAGATAAGGTATTAAAACAATCAATAATATGTTTTTTTGTAATTTCTTTTGCCATAAATAAATTTATAATCGATTTTTAATCATTTTACATTAACATATTAATATATGTCTTTTCAATTAAATGATACTAATTGATATAAATGTCTCATTATAATACTAATTTTAAATTAAGTTCTTCCTTATTGTCAATGTAATCCATTATAATAAATACTAAATAAAACGACTATTTGTCGGAAGGAAAGGAAGTCTACATGGACAACGAAAAAAAATTGCAAAGAGCCGAAAGACTCAAAAAAATGTTTGCTCCTGGTCCTGAAGCAATGGACTACAAAGTCACTCCAGGTCTCGACACATTTTTAAAGTGGTTAATGTTCACTGTAACTATTTTAGGTATTTCTGTTTTAACATCTAAATACCAAGCTTACGGAAACATTCCATTTAACATCATTTGTGGTATCATTGTTTTATTTGCAATGAAACCTGTTTTCTTTGAAGCACTCAAATTAAGTACTTTACTCGTAGGAAGAATTATTGTCTTATTTGCTTGTTTCTCATTATTGCCTGGCGAAATATTCGTCATGATAGTTTTAACCTTATATATTATTAATATATTAGAAGCTACAATGACTGATTTCTTCAAAAATAAGCAATATTTTAATGGTGTTTCAGGTTTATTTATTGCTGCTGGAGCATCAGCATTCTTCTTAGGATCAACATGGGGAGTCACTCAAGTTGCTAATTCACCAATCTATTTTATCGATGGATATTCACAACTTGGTTCTTTTGTTCCATTTACATCCGATTATTTCGTATCTCAAACAACTATATTAGGTAATGTCACTGGTACAACTACAGTTGGTATCGCAATCACAGTTGCTATGATGATTGCTTATACAATTTGGAACTGGTTATTCGTTACTGGTGAATTCTCTTCATCAGTTGCATTAATGCACATTGGTTTCTTACTTGCTCCTATTTTTGGCGTATTTGTAGGACCACTTGTTGGTATGGGTAGATTTGGTTATCTTCCAGATCCAGGTCTTTGGTTATTATTTAGAGCTAGTACACTCACATTCGGTGGTATTCTCCAAATTGGTGGCAAAAGATGGTTTGAAGAAAACTTCAACTATGAACCATTTGATAGAAAGGTTACATATATTAAACAAAGTAAGCCTATACAAATCACATGTATGTGTATTTGTTGTGCATTGATGATTTTTGCAATCGTTTTTGGTTTTCTTCCTAAAATGTAAATAATTATTATTTTTGTCAAAAACACTGCAAAACTCAATTTATTTTTTAAAAAACCGAGTCATAATTTTATTGATTCGGTTTTTTATTTATTAATTTTAATCATAGAATTAACATAAAAAAATGCTCTAACTATTTCTAGTTAAAGCATTAATTGTATTATCAATTCCTTTAATCTTCGTAATTTTCTGGTAATACAAAGTTTAAGGCTAATGGCAAAATTTTAATATCTACTTTTGCTTCTCTAAATACTTCACCATCAATTGCATAAGCAACAGGATGAGGTGATTCAATTACTACGTGTTTACATTTTTTATAGATGATTTTGTCTTTGAGTTTTTTATTTTCAAGATGTTCACCTTTTTTATAAACAGACATTAAACCTGACGCACTAAATCTAGATATTTTTTTAACTAAACAAACATCAATTAAACCATCATCTATTAAACTTAATGGAGCACATTTAAACCCTCCGCCATAAGTGTGTCCATTAGCTACAGCAATTAATAATCCTTTATCATCAAATATAACTTCATCGTCTAAAGTTACTTTCATTGGTGTCGACATATTAAATAATAAAGATGAAACAGCTGCTAAATTATAAGCTCCTTTTCCACTCATTAATTGCCATCTTTTGATTTTGTGCATTTTAAACGTTACTTCACCATCAAAACCAAAATTGAATATATTAACGGAGACTTTATCATTTGCTTTTAATAAATCAACTTTTTTAGTCTTTCCATGAATTAATTTATCTAAATCTCTAAAACCTTGATGATCTTTAAAACTTTTTATAAAATCATTGCCACTTCCAGATGGAAAACATGCTACTTCTACATTTTCATATTCATAAGCACCATTTATAACATCATGTAAAGAACCATCACCGCCAATAGCATAAAATCTATAAATTTCATCTTTAGGATGAGTTTCTAGATATTTTTTTACAAATTCACGACCATCACCTTTGCATGTTGTTTTATAAACTTCATAATCTATAACGCCATCATATTTTTTTAAATCATTAGAAATATCACTAAATCGATCCTTTTTCCCGGCGTTTGGATTAATAACAAATATATGTTTCATACATTAAACCCTTTCAAAATTATTTTTTATGTAAGAAGTCTATTTTTTTATCCTTTCCAATCTTTTCCTCTTCTTTTAAATCTAAGCCTAATGTTCCGCCTGGATTCATTAAATATTCTGGGTCAAAATGATTTTTTAATACTTTGAATAATTCAAATTCGTTCTTTCCTAAAGAGCCTTCAATCCATGGTGCAAATGCTTTACCAATACCATGGTGGTGAGACATAGATGCACCAGATTTTTGTATAGCATCTAATATACCATCTTGATAATTCTTATATTCTTCCAAATCAGTCATATGAGCAATAAAAATAAAATATAAATTAGCACCTTGAGGATAAGCATGTGACATATGTGTCATACAAATTGTATTAGGTCTTGATTTACAGAATGCTCTAACATCACGGTGAACTTGTGACATATTAGACCAGTTTACACTACATTCTAATGTATCAGTCATAATACCAAAATCTTGCATAGAATCTCTTAAATATGGATCATTGAATCTACCTTTTTCCCATGATTTAGTTACAAATCCAGTTAAACTCATGCCCTTATATTGTTTTGCAATTCTACGAATACATTTAGCAACATTCTTAGCAAAGCCTTTTTCACCATCAGAGAATCCTAAAAATAGACACATTTCATTTTCTTTAAATCCTTTGATTTTAAATAATTTCATTAAAGGAGTTTCATCAATTCCGTAAAGTCTTAACATAATTGATGTTTCTTCTGGATCACTTAATCTAAAAACTGAAGAGTATCCACCTTCGCATTGCATCATTTCTCTAGCTGCTTTTTGAGCAGTTTCCCAATCTTTAAACATATATGAATAGCGTTTTCTATTTTCAGGCATATAACGGAATACACGAAGTGTAACTTCAGTTAAAATACCAAAAGTTCCTTCACTACCCATCATAATTTGATTAATACTTGGACCAGTAGCTTCTCTTGGAGCGTGTGTAGTAACAATTTTACCAACAGGGGTTACATATTCTTGTGATAAAACAATATCTTCGATTTTTCCATAATAAGTAGAGTTTTGGCCAGCACCACGAGTAACAACCCATCCACCTACAGAAGAATATTCAAAACTTTGAGGGAAATGACCACAAGTATAAGGTCTTTTAGCATTAAATAATTTAACAGCATTATTTAAAGTTTCTTCAAGTTTAGGTCCAGACATACCAGTTTGAACAGTAATGGTTTGATCAATTTCGTTAAATTTAATAACTTTATTGTAGCGAAGTCTCATATCAAAAGAGACACCGCCTTTCATACACTCGACACCACGAGTAACACTAGAACCGCCACCATAAACATACATTGGAATCTTGTGTTTTATACAGTAATTAACTATTTTTTCAATTTGTTCTTTATTATCAGGATAAATAACAACATCAGGTATATTTTCAATCTTCTTTTCACGAAGTCTTAATAAATCATACATTGTTTTTCCATAAGCTACACTTAATCTTGCATAGTCATCATCACGAACAAATTCATCACCGACAATTTCTTTAAAGAACTTAATGTCTTCATCAATAACGATTTTTTTCTTTATATCAAATTTAACTTCATCAAGGCCTAAATCCTCATTATATTGTTTAAAATTATCATTAGTCATGTTAAATTTTTCTTTTAACATACCATATAATGTTTCTTTAGGTGTTTTAATAAAGTTTGGGTCTCCCCATTTAAAAATTGAACGATAAGAATTATTAGGAATTTCACCTTTAAACCATTTTGGTTCGAATCCTTTATAAGGTTTTGACATAATATTTTTCTCCTTTTTTTATATCATTGATGTTGTTGTTATAATATCAACACCAGTATTTAAGACATTTTTAATTACTACTGAATTAATTTCTAATCTTTCGTTTATAATTACTTTTTTAAGAACTTCTAATAATTCAGGTATAAGATTTTTATCAATTTCTCCATTTGTTCTTACACTTACTACAGGAAATTCTTCAATTGTTGTTTTTACTGAACTACACACACTTCTTTTTGGATGATGGAATTCATTAAAAGCATATTCTTTTCCTCTAGGACATTTATTGCCTTCACATGTATTATTAATTTCATCATATTTTAGATGACATCCGTTTGGACATACGATACAAATATATTCTTTCATTATTTAGTGTCCTCCAAAATAAATTCGATTTCATCATTATTTTTTACTGTAAGTAGAATTTTTTCCATTTCAGGTGGTCTTAAATGTGAATATCTTCTTTTTAATAAAACTTCACCTTTTTGTTTTATTAATAATGTTTTATCTTTATATTCATCTCTTGCTCTAAAATAGAAAGTCATCTTTTCAGTAGATTTATGAAAATCAATAAAAGAAGGTACTACATAGCCGAAATGACTATCAAATTTAACTGGTTTTAAATCTCTTTTATTATTTAATAATTTAGATGCATCATTTGCAGCAATTTCTCCGCTTTCAGAAACATAATCTGCTAAATCATTAACATGCATTGCATTTCCACAAGAATAGACGTTGTTTACTAATGTTTCGAAAGTTTGATCAACATCAGGGCCTTTAGTAAATCTATTCAAAGGGACATTAATTTCTTTTGCTAATTCGTTTTCAGGAATTAATCCTACAGATAATATTAAACTATCACATTTAATAATTTCTTCACTACCCTTAATCGGATTCATTTTATTATCAACTTTAGCAACTTCAATAGCTTCTAATCTATCTTTTCCAAAAACACGAGTAACTGTATGTGATAAATATAAAGGTATATTAAAATCGGTTAAACATTGTGCAATATTTCTACTTAATCCGCTTGGAGTAGACTTTACTTCATATACTCCTTTAACATGAGCACCTTCTAAAGTTAATCTACGAGCCATTATTAAACCAATGTCTCCACTTCCTAAAATAACAACTTCTTTACAAGGCATTTTTCCTAAAATATTTATATAATATTGAGCTTGTCCAGCTGTCATAACACCTGTTGGATTTGTTCCATGTATAGAAATTTGTTTACTAGTTCTTTCTCTACATCCTGTTGCTAAAATTAATTTCTTTCCTTTAGCTTTGTTAACACCGTTTTCATTAGCAAAAGTAACAATTACTTCGTTATTTTCACTAGTAATATTAGTAACAAATGTATTTTTTAATACAGTAACATTGGTCTTTTTTAATTTTTCAATTTCTCTATTTGCGTATTCTGGTCCTGATAATTTTTCTTTAAATTTTGTGACACCAAAGCCGTCATGAATACATTGTTTTAATATTCCTCCAAGTTTATTTTCTCTTTCAATTAATAAGACTTTAGTATTTTCGCTTGCTTTAATACTTGCAGCAAGTCCACCAGGTCCACCACCTATAACAATAATATCAAAGTTTTCCATTATCTACTCCTTGCTATCTCTATAAATTAAAGTATCTTCGCCTTTTTTATGTACGTCTTCTAATTTAATATTGTTTTCTTTTGCAAATAATGAAGCTACATTTGGTTGGCAAAAGCCTCCTTGACATCTACCCATTCCTGCACGTACTCTTCTTTTAATTCCATCTAATGTAGAAGGTCTTATTACTGAATTTATTGCATCAATAATTTCACCTTCACTAATTTCTTCGCATCTACAAATAATATGACCATATTTTGGATTTGATTTAATTAATTTATCTCTTTCTTCAATAGATAATTTTCTTGTTTGTACTATGCCTTTTCTAATAGGATTAAAATTAGCTTTTTTACCAACATTTAATTTTGTATTGACAATTCTTGCGACTTCTTCTCCAATCGATGGGGCGGCTGTTAATCCTGGTGATTGTATTCCAGCTGCATGAACAATGTTTTTAGTCCATTTGCCCGCATGAACAATAAAATCTTCTTCATAAGTTGGGGCTCTTACACCTGAGAAATAAGTAATCGTATCTGATTTTCTTAAATTTGGTACGGTTTTTGCATGCTTTTCAAATAATTGAGAGACTATTTCATTTGAAGTTGTATAGTCTTCTTTTTCAGGAATTTCAATAGCATTAGGTCCAACTAAGGTGTTATCATCAACAGTTGGAATGATTCCTCCGCCTTTAGAATGAGATTTCTTTTTAGCTTTTTTAATTGAATAAATTTGAATACCAGACTTTGATAATTGACTTCTTACACTCTTATCCATTAAAACATCAGTCCCTTTACGAGGATGAATTGAGAAGAATTTATCACCAGCTAAATCAGCAATATCATCACTAAAAACGCCAGCAGCATTAACTACTATTTTTGGATAAATTGTTCCTCTATTTGTAATTACTTTTTTAATAATATGATCTTCTACAACTATGTCACTAACATAAGTATTAAAACTTACTTCAGCACCATTAATAACAGCAGATTCTGCTAATCCAATTGTAAAATTATAAGGACAAATACTACCAGCATGAGGGAAAAATACACCAAATTTAACTTCATCAGATAAATTAGGTTCCATTTTAAGTAATTTCTTTCTACTTAATAAACGCCAATCTTTAATATGATTTTGTTTACATCTTATAGTAAAAAATAAACGAATAATTGGTCTTAATAAATTAGATTTAAAACAAACAGTTTGTCCATCTTCGTGATACTCAACATCAATGTCTTTACATAAATCTTTAATAATCTCTTTAGATCTAATTAAATGTTTTAATTTTTCACTTCCTTTGTGTAAATCTACGCCAACATGGATACATCCATCGTTTCTAGAAGATGCTTGTAATGCTAAGTCTTCACCTTTTTCTACAAGTAATGCTGATAAATTATATTTAGATAATTCTCTTAATATAGAGGCACCAATTACTCCTCCACCTATAACTAAAACATCTACTTTTTTATTATCTAAACTCAAATCATTAATAGAAGGTATATAAATATTAGGTTTATGTCCTATTAATTTAATATTATTAACTACATGAGAATAAAGTTTAGTTTTACTTACCATCAAACCAATATCAACAATTTCATCCCAACTCGAGAGTTCTCCACTTAGAAAAATAATGTCTTCCTTTTCTTCTAAATTGATTGAAGAGTATCCTTTTTTTAATAATAATTTATAAATTTTATCTATCTTCTTCATTTTATAACCTCGATAACATTTTCTTTATATCTTCAATTTCTTCTTGAGCTTTATTACCTAATACTGTTTTAACTATTAAGCCTTCAATAATAACAAGGATAATATCGGCAATTTCTTCATGATTTTCACGATTTTTATAAACTTGTTTTACACCTTCAACAATTTTATTTTTCCAATCTTTCCATAAACTTAATAATTTATTTTTAATAGAATCATCTCTCATACATTCATTAATTAGATATATATGAATTTTTGAATGGTTATATAATTCTGTACTTTTATAAAATACAACATCTAAAAATCTCTCTATTGTAAGATTATCTTTATGTTTTATAAGCCAAGCATCATAATCTCTTTCTAAATCTTTAAAGTGCATGTCTATAATTGCTGAGATAATGTCGTCTTTAGCTTTAAAATGATAGTATAAACTACCTGTTGAAATATCTAAAAAATTTGCAATATCTCTAAGTGAAAAACTATTTACTCCTTTAGAAGTAATTAATTCTTCAGCAGCGAGAATTATTTTTTCTCTTGTATTATTATCTTCACTCATCGTGTGCCTCCCAATCGGTCGTTCGACAATGTAAGCGCTTACATTTTATAAAATTATCTTAATACAATCAAACCTAAAAGAGATAAAAACGTTGAAAATAGAACTTTTTATCTATTTTGTCCGATTTTAATTGTCATTTATAATATTTATCTTATTTTAAAAATTCATAAGCATTTCTAGATGTTCCATCATCGCAATAAATAATACCTCTTCTAGAAAAACCATATTTCAATAAACATTCATTCATTATTTTATTATTTTCATGTGTATCTATTCTTAAATGATTTATTTTAGTTAATGCGAAATTAATAGATAATAACAATATCTTTTTTATTGTATTATCACTAGCTATCCTATGAATAACCCCATATTCACCATCATTAATCCAATTACCCTCATATATTTTTAAATAAGTTTGATCAACACCTATTTTGAAAGCAAAAACTCCACGGATTATGTCGTCCTTTTTAATTACATAAAGGGCTTTATCATTAATATCATCAAGAATTATTTCTTTTGAAGGATAAAATTCTCCCCACTGAGTTTTATTTCCGTTTTCTTTCATATAAATTCTTGCTTTAGCGTATATTTTAAGAATTATATTAATTTCTTCATGTTTAGCTAATTCAATTCGTATTTCATTCATATTAAAAATATAAGAAAAAATCTTTAAATATTCAATCATATTTCTTTTATCAATAATTGTAATTTTTAAAGCAATTAAAAGCAGTGATTTTATTTGGTTTTAATTAATATTAAAATCTAAAATCACAAAAAATAGTGACTTTTAGCAGGGTTTTTTAAAATAATCGATAGTTTTTTATAAAAAATCATATTGATAACAATTATATTTTTTATAACAAATAAAAAACATCTTGTATTATACAAGATGTCTTATTAATAATTTTGGTAGCCTATGACGGATTCGAACCGACGAATGCTGCCTTGAGAGGGCAGTGAGTTAAGCCACTTCTCCAATAGGCCAGTGCTTAATATTATAATAATATTAAGACTAAATTAAAACAAAATTATTTAGTTATTGTAATTTTTACGCCTTCACTAGTCATTTCACCAATTTTAACTTGATAATCAAAACTAGATCCATCATGTAGTTTACCATTATTAAAGAAATTCTTTTGATTAGTTTTATTAAATGTATCACCAGTAATAAATAAATCTCTATTATTAGCAGAGCGTTTATTAGCTAATTTTGTATTACCTCTAGTAATAAGTTCAACCAAAGGAGATTTTCCATCATAAGAACGACTTAAAGAATTATCTCCTAATAAATCATAATAATAATTACCCTTTAATTCTTCTATAGTTGGTATTTTAGTTGCATCATTAGATAATATTTCCCCTGTAAACGAAGAATTCGAAGTATTAGTAAATTTTCCTAATCTAGCATCGATATGATAAATTCTTACTCCATTTTGAGAAAAATATAAATCTCTACCAGTATATGCATTTGTAGCATCAAATTCATTTAAGTATGTTGGGGTATAATATTCAACGATTATATATTCGGAGAATGCACTGTTATTAAAACTATTTGCTAAAATTATAGATTCTCCTGAAGTAACGAATGGTTTTAATGTAATTTCACATTCTTTATTAACTATATAAGGTGAAGTCCATCCTAATGCAAATTTTGAAAAACTATTATGATCACCGATGTTAAAATCCATCATATCAAGACCACCAGTAGCACCAAGTTGTGAACTGCTTGTACTATCATAATAATCATTTAATCCAAGCATGTGGCCAGTTTCATGAACAAATGTGTGATAATCTTGTCCAATAGAGCTATCTTCATACATAAAATATGCACTGCAATTTCCGTATGCACTGATGTTTATATTATAATCTGCTTCTGTTTCTGGATAATACCAATAAACATAAGGCCAATAATTGTTTTTATCACTAGCTTTTCTATTATTATAAACAAACCAAACGCCATCTACATATTCATCCCCATTTGAATCGTAAATTTTATCATTAAAATTAATTTTTTTGCCATTAATTTTTCCATTATTATAAAATTCTTTAACTAAGAAAGCAGTTCCACCACCTTCATTAGTCTCATCATTTTCTAACGTAACAAATGTTGAGCTACTAATACTTGGAGTATAAACATCTGTTATATCGAAATTAATATCTAATGCTCCATAACTTGATTTATAATAAAAACTTCTTACTGATTCACGATAATCATTAGTATGGTCGCTTTTATTACCATTAAAAGTTGCATTAAGTGTTTGTAAATTAGTTGAGTTAAATTTATAACTTTCTTGATCACTAAATTCAACAGGAACAACCAATACATGAGGGCTACCTTTACTAGGTACAACTCCTAAATATTGAGATTGAAAAACATCATCATAAGTAAATTTAACATTTTCTTTATTTAATTTTGTATAACCTTCGCCTGTATTCCCTGTTTGATTATTATCACCACCACCTTGGTTATTATCTCCTCCACTTTGATTATTATCGCCACTATCTTTATCCTTATAATAAGCATAAATATTGGTGTCTTCACTAATAATAGTAGAGAAATCAAATTTTTCTTTTGCTAATAAATCTTTAGCCCAATATCGGAATGTTTTATTCGCTATAGTAGGTGCATTTATTTCTTTAACAGTTGTATTTTTGTCAATTTCAACCATTCGATAAACATTTTCTTCCACTATAAAAGAGACTTTAACTTTACTTCTTATCCCTAAATCTAAGTCACAACTGGTTATTAAGCCACCAGATAAAGTAACGATACTAATCACTATGATTTTTCTAAAATTTTTCATAAATCCTATTTCCTATTTCAATTAAAGTACTTCGTTTAAAAAGTAATTTATTCTAAATATAATTTCGTCTTTTGTCAATATTTTCATTAAAGAATATAAATTTGGAGTAACATTTCTTCCTGTTAAACAGATTCTTAAAATTTCACAAGCATCATTTACATTACCAACATAATCTTCAGGATGTTCTTTATATAATTTATTATCAATACAGAATCCAGCTTGTTCAGCTATATTTTTAACATTACTAAACCAATCATTTTCAATATCAAAATCAATAAAATTAGAATTTTTATATGAGTTTAGAAAGGTTTTTAAAACATTTAAAGGTATTTTATCATTTAAAGTAAATGTTTTTTCATTAATTATTTTGATAAATTCATCATGATCAAAAAATCTAATTAAAGAATAAATATCACTATATTTAGCATAATCTTTACGAGGATTTTTCTTTTCTCTTTCAATATTCATGATATCAACAAAACGATTAAAATCTTTTTCTATAAAAGTTTTTAATTCATTTGAATAAATTTTAGCCCACTCATAAGCCTTGTTAGAAATAGTATTCTTATCCATTTTAGATAAAATTTCTTTACTATAAAAGTTTAATTTATCTATATCAAATAAAGCTCCATCTAAACTCATTTTTTTAAGATTAAACTTAAATGTAGATAAATCATAATTTTTACTAGTTACAATATAATCTTCATAATTTGAGTTTGCGATAGTCATTAAATATACAAGCAATGCATTAGGTTCATATCCTTTGCTAATAAAGTAATCAACACTTGCTTCTGGATCTTTTCTTTTTGATAATTTTCTTCTATTACCATTATCTAATTTCATAATAACAGGTAAGTGTGCATATTTAGGTGTCTTAAAACCTAAAGCTTTAAAGATTTCAATATGAATAGGTAAAGATGAAAGCCATTCTTCACCTCTAGTAACTAAATTAGTTCTCATAAAATGATCATCACAAATATGAGCAAAGTGATAAGTTGGAAGTCCATCACTCTTCATAATAACTATATCTTGGTCGTTTTGAGAAAGTTCTAAATCTCCTCTAATTTCATCATGAACTTTAATTTTATTTAAATGATTCCCACTACTTCTAAATCTAATAACATAAGGTTTACCACTTTTAATCATTTCAATAGCTTTTGAAGTATCTAAATCTCTATAAATAGCATATTTGCCATAATATCCAGTAATTTCTTTATTTTTAGTTTGTTCTTCTCTTAATTTATTTAAATCTTCTTCACTAGCAAAGCAAGGATATGCTAAATTTTTTCTAATCATATCTTTGATGACAATTTCATAAATTTCTTTTCTTTGACTTTGCTTATAAGGTCCGTAAATTCCTTCTTCTTTAGTTCCTAAATATCCTTCATCAGGAATAATATTAAACATATGAAGTTGTTCAATTAAATGCTCACCACTACCTTCAATTTCTCTTTTTGTATCAGTATCTTCTAATCGACTATAAAATACACCGTTACTATCTTTAGCAATTTTATATGCAACTAATGATGTAAATAAACTTCCAGTATGTAAAAAACCAGTTGGTGAAGGAGCAAATCTAGTAACTTTAGCACCTTCTTTTAAGTCTCTTTCTGGGTATTCTTTTTCTAAATCTTCAATAGTTTTATTAATGTGTGGGAAAATTAATTCTGCTAATTCATTTAATTGATTCATTTTTTTAAAATCTCCTATTGCATTTAATAATGCTTTCTCATATAATAATTAAGCACGCAGGTGTAGTTCAGTGGTAGAACGTAACCTTGCCAAGGTTAATATGCGGGTTCGATTCCCGTCACTTGCTCCAGACGTGTTAATTGCATCGATGTAAATCGATGTTTTTTTATGCTTTTATTTTATTTATTAAATAAATAAAAAGCCTTAAATAATATATCATATTTAAGGCTTAAAATCAGTGATTTTTATTTATAAATTATTCATTTTTATTATGATTAGTTTTGTCTTTATCTTCAGGATTATTGTCTTTGTCTAGTTCTTCTTTAAGTTTATTTAAGTTCTCTTCAGCTTTTTTTAATTGAGCTTGTTGCTCATTATCTACAAAATTATAAGCTTCTTTCATATTTTTTAAATTATCTGTAGCAATATTTATAAAAACAGTTAAATAAATACTAGAATCTTTTTTCCACATATAGTCATAGTGATTAAATGATATTGGCATTAATAATACTAAAATCGAAGCAGTAATCAATGTAGATGTAGCGCTTAAAATATATAATCCATTAATAGTTATATTTGGAATTAAATATAATAAGAAATAACTTAAACTAAATACAACAATATAGGTTAAAGTTAAAGGATATAAAGTAGAATAATAATTTTTATAGAAGTGTAAATCTTTATTTTTTCTAGCTTCTTTAAAAATTATATTGACATATTTTGGAGTCATTCCTCCCATTGAAGTTGCTAAATAATATCTAAAAACATTTAAATTTATCTTATGAAAAAATACATATAACCCTGCTAAAAGCCCACCAAAATTAATAAATATCATTGGATAGGTAAATGGATACATGCTATCTTTATTATTTATAAATGACATTAAATCATTATATGCACTTAAAAAACCGCTTTGATTGTTTTGAGAATTTTGATAATAAAGATTATTAAACAATTTAATTAATTCTTCATATTTATTTGCGATGCCTAAAGCATTGAAATTAATCATAATTGAATATGTAATGCCACCTACTACAAAGACGATAGCAAGATAAGTTAAAAATGTCCAAAGCAAAGTAGTAAATAATTTAAGTTGTCCTTTTGCTGGGAATTTATTTCCAATAGCGTATGTTCTAAAGAAATTTTTAACAGTTACACTTTCTTTCATTTTAGAATTTAAAACACTATTCGAAGCAAAATAACTATAAATAAAAGGTGTTAAAACTCCCAAAATTAAACTACAAAGTAAAATTATAAAAATTAAACTAAAAATACCTCCAGATAATAAACTAGACACTAATAATTGTTGTAAATAATCACTTAAAAAATAAAATAAGATATATACCAATACAAAAAATAATACTAGGATAGTTCCTAATTGTAATGTAATAGGAGATTTTTTTATAAAATCTTTATATGCTTCTTTATTCATCTTCATAATCTATCCTCCCTATTTCTTTTGCGATAGATTTAACTTCTTTTTCTAAACTTGTTTCATTAAAATTAGATACATTTCGCTTTTCAATCTTCTTAATAAGTTTTTTTAAATCTTTTTCTTTTGCAAAATATGAATTAAAAGAGCTGAGTTCTGCAAGGTTTTTAATTTTTACATCGTTATTTACAACAACTATAGAAACTAGAAAAGAGCGATCAGAATTTCTTAATTCACAATACGTATCGCATCTTAATTTATTCAAAAGTAAAGGATTTGTGATTTCTTCTTTATTTCCTTTATTATCATATTGCAACCAGATTTTATCATCCCTATGAGCTGCAATAACATCTTTATAATATTTAGATTTTATTAAATAAATATATTTATTTGAATATAATGCATGATCAATAGAAGCTATTACTTCTTCGTTTTTTAATAAAGGAAAATTATTAATCAAATAGAAATCATATCTATCTGCAATACTTCTAATTTTATTATAAACACTTTTTTTAAAGTGTTTTCTTTTATATGCTTTACTAATCAAAGGCCAAAACAAAAATATAGATATTATTACAATAACAATGCAGAGCAATACAAAAATAATAATTCCATTAGCTTTTGACAATAAAAACATATTATTCAGCTAAAGTTAACGCCAATCTGAACATTTTATCAAGTCCTTCTTGGCGTTCTTGTTGTGTTAACTCTCTTTCATCTTTATTAACAAAAGTATCACTAACAGTTAATATACAAAGAGCTTTTTTATGTAATCTCATAGCATTAATAAATAATCCAAAAGATTCCATTTCAACACCTAAAACTCCTAAATTCATCCATTTCTTGTAATATTCTTTATCACAATCATAGAAAATATCGCTACTAAAAATAGGACCAACATGAACATTAAGACCTAACTTTTTACTATTTTCATAAGCTTTTAATAATAAATTAAAATCACTACATGGAGCTAGAGTGCCACCTTTTAAATCAAATTGTGAAGCATAATTAGAATTACTTGATGCACTTGTTGCTAAAATTACATCACCAACGTGAACTTCTTTTTGATATCCACCACAAGTACCAATTCTAATAATGTTTTCTACATTATATTCATTAAATAATTCATAAGAATAAATTCCTATTGAAGGAATTCCCATTCCACTAGCCATAACACTAATTTCTTTTCCTTCATCAGTTTTACCAGTATAAGCTAATATACCTCTAACATTACTAACTTCTTTATAATCGTGTAAAAAATGTTCAGCAATATACTTGGCTCTTAAAGGATCTCCAGGCATTAATACTGTTTTTGCAAAATAAGCATCATTTTTAATATGTGTTGACATAAATCTCCTCCTTATTCAATAATCATTTCGTTATTTATAGCACACTTAATCAATTTATTCCATTCTTCTAAACTTATTTTTGAAGACATTTTAGGTAATTCATTTACATCGAAGAACTTAACATCATCAGTTTCATATTCATGTTCATTGAATTTTGAAGCTAAATCAGCTCTGACTAATAATAAATATTCAGGTACAGTTCTTCTTTCTTGAGCACCAATAATTTGCTTAAATGGTGTTCTATTAAATAAACCTAAAAATCTAATATTTTTAACAAGTACTCCAGCTTCTTGCATACATTCATTTTCAATTGCTTCCTTAGGTGAATCATATAAATCACACCACCCACCAGGTAAAGAATACCCATGATCTATAACTTCTCTAACGAGTAATATTTCACCTTTTTTATTAAAAATAGCAACTCTTATAGAAATATTTGGGGTTGGATAAATATTTCTTTGAAAATAATTTTGACGGTCAAACTTTAAATGTTCGAAATTTTCAAGCATTTTCATAGTTAACTCTTGAACTTGCTTATAATTACTCAATGCATATTCATCTTTAGAATATACTAAACCAATTTTAGCAATAGAAAGCATTTTAATAAGATAATTATAAAATTCTTGATATTTATCTAAAAATTCATCATTATTCATACTTATTCGTTAGTATCAGTTTCCGCCATAATATTTTGGAATGCTTTATAGAAATTATCAGGAGCATAACTTTCTAAATTGCCATTATAAGCTATCGAAATACGTCCAGTTTCTTCACTAACAACAACTGTAACAGCATCGCTAACTTCACTAATTCCAATAGCAGCACGATGTCTTGAACCATATTTACCAGTTAAAGGCTTAGTTGTCGGAGTATAATAAACACTAGCAGCTATTATAGTATCTCCTTTAATAACTACAGCTCCATCATGAAGTCTAGTTCCTGGATAAAAAATAGTAATTAGTAATTCATAAGTAACAGGTGCATATAAATATGAACCATTTTTCATAATAGATTTTAATTGATCTTTTCTTTCGAATGTAATTAAAGCACCTATTTTATTCTTACTTAAATATAAAACAGTCTCATTAATTGTTTTATATAAACTATCATGATCAAATATCTTTTCAACTCTTTGATTCTTTTTAGCAAAAATTGACGCCTTTTTTTGCTTTCCAATATTAACAAATATTGATCTTACTTCAGCCATATTAACAATAAGAATAAATAAAGATAAAATGAGTAAAATTCCTAATGTAACATAACATGCAACATTCATTCCGAATAAGCTAAAAACAATAAATAAAGAACTTAAACCAGCAATAATTCCAATTGCAATTTTTCTTCTTACAAAATAAAAAATAAAAAGATTTAAAATAATAACTAAGATGGTTGAAAATAAAAAATCTATAAGTGTCAATGTAGAATAGTTAGTTATCAAACTCTCAAATAATATCATTTCTTAAATCCTCTTTTATTATTATAAATTATTATAAATGAAAAACATAATAAATATTCATTTATTATCATCAAATTTTAAAATTTTCATAATATTGTCATTACTAGATAAACTCATTTAGATAATGAAAATATCTAGTTATAGAAATATCATACAATATTTTTGTTTTTATACAAAAAATCAATTTCTAATAAAATAATTAATTTCTAAGGGTTTATTACAAAAAATAAGCCTTTTAAAACTACTAGAAATCTACTTTTTCAAGTTCTTTATAAGAAATTTTATAGGTTAATAAATGTAAGAAAGCAGATATCAAAATTGCTACTAAAAGTATAATGAATTGAATTAATAAGTGTAAATTATTTATAAATTCTAATCCTGGAATATAAGGCAAAGCAATCGTAAACACACCAATAAAAATTATAAAAGCAATGATTGTAAATAATGTCGACATAACAATGGATTTTCCCTTTCTATAATAGATTGGAAAAAATATTAAATCACATACTGCAAAACTAATAATTGCAATCGCTAAAATTAAAACAAAACTATTATAACCAAGCCCTGGAATAGTTGAATCTTGAATAATCTCTCCTGAAGCTCTAGCTATCTCATTAGCTTCTAAAATCATTTTGTTAATATAAATAGCAAAAGGAAGTAACAAACTCATCATTATCATACAAACAATTTGCATAAATAAAACAGTGAAAATCCTTGCTAAAACCACATCTTTTTTACGAATTGGTAGCAAAACAGAATATAATAAGTCATTACTTTGTTGGCCTTTATTTGCGCCTAAAAATAAAATAGGATAACAAGTTATTACATATATAAATCCAACTGCTAAAGGATAAGAAGGAATTAATATTAAAAACGGAAATAAAAATATAAATACATAGCAAATAGGATGCATTGCTAATCTAAATTCTTTATAAATCAATGCTTTCATTATTAGTTTTACCCCTTTCTAAAAAAACCATAGCTTCCTCTAAATCAGGTTCTTTTAATTCAATATTGTTATCAATAAATTTATCTTTATTATTAGCAAAAATAAGGCCTTCAATATGATCATTAAATTCTTTATACGATATATAATTGTTGATCAAATCTTTATTATTAGTTTTATCATTAACAAATAAATACGAATTAATAAAATCTTTTTTATTACCAGTATAAATGATAGAACCATTATGAATATAAGTAATAGAATTCGCACATTTATCTAAATCACTAGTAATATGAGTAGAAAATAAAATAGATCTATCCTTATTTTTAACAATATTTCTAAAAATATCTAAAATTTCATCTCTAGATACAGGATCAAGACCTGAAGTTGGCTCATCTAATATCAATAAATCTGCATGATGAGATAAAGCAATAGCTAAAGAATATTTAACCTTCATACCACTACTTAATTCTTCTAATTTCTTATTAATATCAAGGTTAAATAATTCACATAATTTATTAAATTTATCTTGATCAAATTCTTTATAAAATCTTTTAGTAACATTCATCAATTGTTTAATAGTCTTATTTGGATAATAATTTAATTCACTTAAAGCAAAGCCAATTCTTTGCTTACATTCAAGTTCATTAGTTTTCATATCTTTATCAAAAACATAAATACTACCGCTTTCGTAATGAACTAAATTCATAATACATTTTAAAGTAGTTGTCTTTCCTGCACCATTTCTACCAATAAAACCCATTATTTCACCAGGTAAAACCTCAAAAGATATATCTTTTAAAGAAAATTTAGGATATTTCTTATTAATATTATTAATTTTAAGCATTGTTTCCATATTATTTATTCCCCATCAATGAATAAAAAATATCTGCTTTAACTAAAGCTAATCCTTTTTCTTTATCACCTAATACCATTAAAGTATCACCTTCTTTAATATCAAACATATTTCTAGCTTCTTTAGGAATAGTAATTTGACCTTTAGGACCTACTTTAACACTTACAATAAAGCGATTCTCTTCTACTTTCTCCATATTCTTACTTTTCTAACCTTTCTTATTAATTATACCATTTTATAAGGCATAGTAAAGTAATTTACAATAAAATTTTAAAGTAAAACTAGTAACTATTTTTATAATAATATATAAATTTTAATCAATTAATTTAATAGAAATATTATCATCTTTTATAAGCAATTTTTTATAAAAATTATCAATCAATATAGCACCTAATGGAGCAGTTATCAAAATAGATACTACAGCTGCAGTAAGTATCAATGTTCCACAAGCTAATCCTTCAGTTAAAGCAATCGCACCTATTGAAGCTTGAACTGTAGCTTTAGGTAAATACGAAATAATAGTAAATATTTTCTCTTTCCAAGTAAATTTAGTAGCAATTAAACAAATAAAAACACCAATACTTCTAAATATTAAAGCAATTAATACTAATCCAATAATTATTAAACCCTCTTTAGAAAAAGCATAATAGACATTAGTTGCAATACCAACTAACGTAAAAAGAAGTATTTCAAAAACTTGCCATAATCCATTATAAGTTTTTTGAATTTCTCTAGATTCTTCTTTATTAAATATATTAATAATGAAAGCCATAACAATAATACCTAATAAAGAAGATACACTGAAATATGGTTTTAATATATTTTCTAACGCAATCATTCCAAAAGAAAGACCTAACATAAAAATTACATTTATTATTTTATTAAAATTTAAATATTTTATAAAAATTATCATTAAAAATCCTGTAATTATCCCTAAAATAACACCAGTAATAATAGAAATTGGTATTTGAGAAATACCCCACACATCAACTGTTGATGTAGAAACAAGATTTTTAAATGAATAAAATAAAACAATTACAAATATATCATCAAATGATGATCCAGCCATAATTAATTCTGGAACACAATGTTCTTTTCCATATCCTTCATCCATTAATTTTATCATCCTTGGAACAACTATCGCTGGAGATACAGCAGCAAGAACTGATCCTAATAATAATGCCTCAAAATATGAAATTGATAAAAAGATTGGTGCAAAAATTAAAATTCCTATTATTTCAAAGCAAGCTGGAAGAAAGCACATCATAATTGCAGATCTTCCAATCTTTTTTAAATTATTTATATCAAGTGATAAACCTGATCTAGTAAGAATAATAACTAACGCTATTTGTCTTAAAAACGATGAAATTGATAATAATGTATCATCAACTATATTTAATAAAGATGGCCCAATTAATATTCCTAGAATAATATACCAAACTAATTTAGGAAGTCTAATTTTCTCAAAAACAAAACCACCTAATATGCCACCTATTAAAATAATAAATAAGCTTAAAAATATATTCATGTTATCTCCAATCTGTCGCAAAAAAAGCTGACTTTCTACGACAAAAAATAATCGTAGACGTCATCAGCTAAATTGCGGTTTTCTATTATTAGAAGGGAGACATCATTCCCATTAGTTATTCTAGTACTAAATAAAAAAAGTATCAATAATTGATACTAAAACTTCTTTTTGGTTGCAAGGGATGGATTTGAACCACCGACCTCCGGGTTATGGGCCCGACGAGCTACCAGGCTGCTCTACCTTGCGATATAATTAAATGGCGGAGAAAGAGGGATTCGAACCCTCGCTCGACTTGCATCGACTATCGGTTTTCAAGACCGACCCCTTCAGCCAGCTTGGGTATTTCTCCTAATGGTGGACCATCTAGGACTTGAACCCAGAACCTAACCGTTATGAGCGGTTTGCTCTAACCAATTGCGCTAATGGTCCGCAAATCGATATTGATTGACTTAATAATTTTGGTAGCAGCGGGGGGATTCGAACCCTCGACGCACCGGGTATGAGCCGATTGCTCTAACCAGCTGAGCTACGCTGCCATTGAGTGGTGGATCCACGGAGAATCGAACTCCGAACTTAAGCTTGCAAAGCTAACGTTATCCCATTTAACTATGGACCCATTAGTTTATCAGTCAATGCTTTGATATTATAATTTAAAGAAGACACATAATCAAGAATTATTTACTTTTTTTATAAAAAATTTTTTACTCAAGCTTTAGTCCATATTTTAATAAAACCAATAAAATAATTTTACTTAAAATTATTAGAATTATTTTTTTAATTTTATTTAAATTTTTAAACAATTTTAAACTTAAAAAACTATCTATTTTTTATAAAAACCCTTTAAAACTCAACTATTTAAAAAGAAAAGCAGTGATCAATCACTGCTTCTTTTTTTGGAGAAATATATAAAGTCTTATATAAAGTTAACTTTACAATTCATAGTATACACTATTAAGTTAACCTAAGTTAACTATAAAGTTAACCAAAGTTAATTTTTCTTACAATTACAATTTTTCTTATATTTTTTATTATAAGCTTTAACTAGATTTTTACCTTTGCTAGCGCATTCTCCACAATCTGATATAGGAAGTCTTTTTATTTTACGATAAATATAATATCCAATAATGCTACAAACAATAATACAAGCTAGAACGATTATTAAAATTTCAATCCGATTCATAATTACTATTTAAGAGCTTTCATATCTCTATATTTATTATAACAAACAATACCAACAACTGTTCCTGCAATTACTACTGCCCAAATAAAGACTGTCCACCAGTAATCACCAATTGTATAAATCATTGTAGATACTAAATAAGATACAACTACCCAGAATAATAAGGTCCATTTTAATGTGCCCTTCTTTAATTCTGCTTTAGCAGTCGCAACAGCAGCAAAGCAAGGAATAGTTAACATATTAAATGCAATAAATGCAACAGCACCAGCAACTGAAATGCCTGTATTTTGAATCATTAATGCAACAGCTGAAATTCCACCATCAGCTTCTACATCAATTGCTGCACCTTGGAAGAATGCTGCTAATACACCTAAAGTAGCAACAACATTTTCTTTAGCAATAAGTCCTGTAATAGCTGCAACAGCAAAGACCCATCCGCCTGCTTTTAATTGAGATCCAAATCCAAGAGGAGTAAATAAAGGTTGAATTAATTGACCTATATTAGCAAGAATTGAATTTTCAGTTTGTGTTAATCTTCCAGTAATTTCTCCACCTTCATAAACATATTTAATAAGTGGTGTATATTGCCATGTAAAGCTTGATAAGAACCAAATAAATATTGTAGATAATAAGATGATTGTAAATGCTTTTTTAACGAAATGTTTACATTTATCCCATAAATGAATCATTAATGCTCTAAATTGAGGTAAGTGATATGCAGGAAGTTCCATTATAAATGGAGGTACTTCTCCTCTCATTGTTGTATTTCTCATAAATAAAACACTACAAATTGCAACTATCATTCCTAATAAATACATTCCTAAAGTTATAAGTTCAGGATTACTAATTTTAAAAGCACTAGCTGCTAATCCACCAGCAACTGCAGTTAAAATTGGAAGTTTAGCGCCACAACTAAAGAAAGGAATAACTCTTATAGTTGCAATTCTTTCTTGTTCACTAGCTAATGTTCTAGTGTTAATTGTAGCAGGAACACTACATCCAAAGCCCATTATCATAGGAATAAATGCTCTTCCTGATAAACCAAATTTTCTAAAAATTCTATCTAAGATAAAGGCAACACGAGCCATATATCCAGTATCTTCCATTATTGAGAAGAATAAGAATAACCATAAAATTTGAGGTAAGAATCCAAAGACTGCAAATAATCCGCCTAAAACACCATCACAAACAAAGCTTGTCAATGGAGCGCTAACACCACCTGCAACCATTGCATCATCTATCGAACTTTGAATCCATCCAGTAATAGAATTTAATAAGTTAGCACTAAATACACCAACAGAATTAATTCCTTTATCTGTCCAGAAAAGTCCTTCAAATGGTGTACCCTCAAAATTCATTGAGAACTTAACACCCATAGCACCTAAGTAAAATAAATCTTCTGAGAATACAAAATGGAAAATTACAAATAATATAAAGATAAAAATCGGAATTCCAGCCCATTTATTAGTTAATACACGGTCAATTTTATCTGATAATGTTAATTTTTTCTTACCTTTATTAACTTTCTCAGCATGAATAACTACTGGTGCAAAATATTTTGTAATATATTTATAACGATCATCAGCTATAATAGCTTCAAAATCATCACCAAATGTATCATTTTTAAATTGTCCTTTATATTCATCAACCATTTTAACTAAATCTGGATGATTTTTAGTTTCAATTTCATCATTTTCTACTAATTTAATAGCATGGAATAATGGATTATCTACTCCTTTTCCTCTAAAAGCAATTTCACAATCCTTAATCAAATGAATCAAATTACTATCATTTAATACAGTACTTCCTTTTCTAGGAGTATGGCTAGTTTCAATAGCTCTAGTCATCAATTCATCGAGATTTTTCTCTTTTAAAGCACTAATACTAACGACAGGAACGCCTAATCCTTTTTCTAATTCATTGGCATTAATTTTATCACCATTCTTTTCAACGATATCCATCATATTTAAAGCAACAATAACAGGAACATCCATTTCAAGAATTTGTGTAGTTAAATAAAGATTTCTTTCTAAGTTTGTTGCATCGACAATATTAATTACACAATCTGGTTTTTCATCAAGAATAAAGTTTCTTGATACTACTTCTTCCGGTGTATAAGGGGATAATGAATAAATTCCAGGTAAATCAACTATATCAACCTTTTCTTTTCCTTTTTTATAAGTACCTTCTCTTTTATCAACTGTAACACCAGGCCAGTTACCAACGTGTGCTGTTGATCCAGTTAAAGAGTTAAATAAAGTAGTCTTACCACAATTAGGATTACCAGCTAAAGCAAATCTTTTATTAAATTTCTCTTCCATACTAGTTTTCCTTTTCTTCATTAACTTCAACTGTTACATAAATTGCTTCATTTTTTCTTAAAGTTAATTCATATCCTCTTATAGTTATTTCGATTGGATCACCTAAAGGAGCCTTTTTCATAAGAATAACATCTGCTCCAGGAGTAACGCCCATATCAAATAATCTACGTCTAATTTTTCCTTCTCCTTCAACTTTAACAATATGGCCAGTCTCGCCAACGTTAAAGTCACTTAGCTTTTTTTGCATCGTATTTCCTCCCATCTAACGAACCAAAATTTTTGTCGCTATATTACTATCTAAAGCAAGTCTTCCATCTTTTACTGCAATTATTACACTACCACCTGAACATTCTAAAATTTTAATTTCAGAATCGATGGTAATTCCTAAACTCTCTAAATGTTTTTTTGTTTTATCATCTAACAAGATTTTTATAACTTTTAGAACAACATTTAATGGTGCAATAATTAATGGCATAATAACTTCCTTCCTTTAAATACGTAGTAATTATAGCACTAAGTTAACTAAAGTAAACAAAAAATTAATCAAGGTTAACTTTTTAGTAAATTTCTTTATTGATATAAATTAATAAATTAACTAAAATTAACAATATGGAAGATATTTTAACAAAATCAATCGAAGATTATTTAGAAGCTATTTACATTTTTGAACTTAAAAACGAATCTCCTGTTCAATCTTTAAAAATAGCGAATTTTTTAAACGTTTCTAAACCTGCAGTCAATAAAGCTATGAATAGATTAATTGATGATGGTTTTATTGAAAAGAAATTTTATGGATCAATCAGTTTAACTGATAAAGGTCGTGACATAGCTAAAAATGTTTATAATAAACATTGCACTTTAAAAACCTTTCTATTGAATTTAGGTGTAAGCGCAGAAACAGCTGAAAATGATTGTTGCTTATTAGAACACGTTATTTCATTAGAAACTTTTGAAAAAATTAAATTATTTAACGAAAATAAAGGAAAATAGTATGAAAAATGTTTTATGTATATTAACTAATGGCTTCGAAGAAATTGAAGCTATTGGTACTTTTGCAATTTTAAGAAGAGGTCATGTAAATGTTGATTTAACTTCTTTAAAAAATACTCCTTTAGTTGGAAGATATGGTCTTAATATTACAAATCTACAAAAAATGAATGAAATAGATTTTAGTAAATATGATTCTTTATTTATTGCAGGCGGACCACAATACGCTGAATTGGAAAATAATGAAGTTTTTTTAAAAATTATAAATGAATTTTATAACTCAAATAAAATAATTGCAGCTATCTGTGCTGGACCTACTATTTTAGGAAAACTTGGTTTATTAAAAAATAAAAATTATACATGTTTTAATTCAATGAATGAAGATTTTGGAGGAACTTTTATAGATAAGTATGTAGTTACAGATGGTAACATCATTACTGGTAAAAGTGCTGCAGCAACAATTGAGTTTGCGTTTGCTTATTTAGAAGCTCTAACTGGTAAGGAAAATGCAGAAAATACTAAACAACAAATCTATTATTATAATAAATAACACGATTTATCTAATAAATTTTCAAAAATTAAAAATATCTATTTACAAGACACCCTGTTTATGAGTATAATTATTAAGCGCGACGGACCAGTGGTGTAGCGGCTAACATGTCACTCTGTCACAGTGAAGATCGCGGGTTCGATCCCCGTCTGGTCCGCCAAACTTTTAAAAAATTGGCCCGATAGCTCAGCAGGTAGAGCAAAGGACTGAAAATCCTTGTGTCCCCAGTTCGACCCTGGGTTGGGCCACCATCAAGTTAATTATTGTATGAAGACTAATAAGTCTTCTTTTTTTATAAAAAGTCTTCCAAACTCAATTAAAAATTAAAAAATCACTTCTAGTTTATTCAACTGAAGTGATTTTTATTATGCGCTTAATTATTGAAACTATGCATTAAGTAAGAATGCTATATAAGCTTTATAAGCTTCATAAACATCTACTTTTGATACTACTTCCATAGGAGCATGCATATTTAATACAGATATACCTGCATCAATAACGTTCATATTAAGATTTGCTAAGATATAGGCAATAGTTCCTCCGCCACCTTGATCTACTTTACCAAGTTCAGCGGTTTGATAATTTATATCATTTTCATCCATTATCTTTCTTAATTTTGCAACATACTCTGCACTTGCATCATTACAACCGGATTTTCCTCTAGCACCAGTATATTTATTAAATACAATACCTTTTCCTAAATAAGCACTATTTTTTAATTCATTAACACCAACATAAAGTGGATCAACACCAGCACTTACATCACTACTCAACATATTGCTATTGCTTAAACATCTTCTTAATAATAAATCATTATAATTTTCTTGAAGATTAATAATTTCAGCAATTACATTTTCAAAGAAATTAGATTGGGCGCCTGTTGCACCAATAGAACCAACTTCTTCTTTATCAACTAATGCACAACAAACAGTTTTAGTTGGGGTTTCTTTTAAATCAAGGATAGCTCTTAAAGAAGTATAAGCACAAACTCTATCATCATGGCCATATCCAGCTACCATGCTTCTATCAAATCCTAAATCACGAGCATTACCAGCAGGAACTACTTCAATTTCAGCACTTACAAAGTCTTCTTCTTCAAAATTATATTTTTCTTTTAATATTTTTAAAATATTAGCTTTAACTGATTCTTTTTCTTCTCCTTTTAAAGGCATTGAACCGATTGTGACATCTAAATTTTCACCTTCAATTACTTTACTAGCAGTTTTTTGAAGTTGATCTGCACTTAAGTGGATTAATAAATCAGTTATACAAAATATTGGATCATTTTCATCTTCTCCAACATTAATATCGATAACAGTGCCATCTTTTTTAGCAACTACACCATGTAAAGCAAGTGGAATTGTAACCCATTGGTATTTTTTAACACCGCCATAATAATGTGTATCTAATAAAGCAAAGTCGAATGATTCATATAAAGGATTTTGTTTTAAATCTATACGAGGTGAGTCAATATGTGCACCTAATACATTAATTCCTTTTGATGCTTTTTCTTTGCCAATTATAAAAGCAAAAACATTTTTATTTCTATTGATTGCATAGACTTTATCACCTTCTTTTAAGGTTTTAAATTCATCTATTGGCTTAAATCCTTTTTCTTCTAATAATTTAATAGATTCAGCAACAACCAATCTTTCAGTTTTTCCAAAAGTAATGAAATTCTTATATTCTTCATTAAATTTCATTAATTCATCTAATTTTTCATTATCATATTTTTCCCATGCATTTTTACTATACATAATAATACCTCCTGCGCCATTATATTATAAAATATAAAATAATCCACAAATATATTTTTTATTATTGCTTACTATAGTTTTAGTTGAATAAAAATATTAAGCTCAGATAACCTTTTTATAGAATGAAAGTCGTCAAATATATTATTATTCTTACAATCAATTTAATATTCATTTTGTGTATCTGATTAGTAAATATTTAGTAGAAACAAAAACTACTAGAAAACAACTAAAAATAGCAATTATATTCGTATAATTGCTATTTATTTATTACTATTTTTTAAAAAATAATCAAGTTCTGCAGGGTTTTAGTTATTTCTAAGCTCTTTTCTCTTCTTTACTTTATATTTTTTAATTAATTGATAAGTGCCTAAATATCCTAAAGTTACCACAAAGAATCCTACCAATAATACAATTACAAAAGTTGGTAAAGGATTAACTTTTACATCTTCCCACATTTGAACAATTTTATTGTTATCATTACCAAAGTCTTCCATAACATACAAATTATCTATTTCATCATATGTTGGGTATTGAGCTCTCATAGTTCTTCCTTCAAAAGTATCAGGATCAACATTAATAACAAATTCACCTTTATTTCCGCCAAAGAAATAACTTACATCATATTCAATTGTAGAACTGCTTACATCTTGGCTATAATTTTCGTCTAAATAATTATAAACTTCGTTATTTTCACCAGACATAAATGAAGTATAACCTGTATATGACATATTTCTTGTAACACTATCACTTTCTGATAAGAAATCTAAAAATTTAATAGAATAATCATAATTTTTTGAGTTTTCTTTAACAGTAGTAGGCATACACCAGGCATCAAACCAAATATTTGCTCCTGTTTTAGGTATAGCATAATATAATTTTGTTTTTGCACTTTCTGGTTTTTCAACTTCGTATGATTCATCTTCGCCAGGATAAAATTCACCTTTTAAAATAGAGAAGCATGCATCACCACTCCAAGCAAGATTCATACCAATTTTTTTAGTAACAATATCATTCTTACCACTATCAACTTCAAATCCAAAAATATTAGATTTAAGTTTAATTAATTCATCTTTTACTTTTTCAATAGTATCAGCATCATGCAAATTAAATATTTTATTCTTTTCTTCTTGAGATAAACTACTATCTAAGAATTTATCTTTATAAATTTCTAAAATACCTAATGCATAAGTATCACGCATACTATCTTTAATAGATTGAACGCCTTTAAAGTTTTTATCCCAAAAAGCTGACCATCCATCGTTACCATTGAGTGTGGTTTCTAAATAATCTTTAGTTAATCCACGTTCTTCGAATTTTGAATAATATGGATTATAAACTATTCCAAGAGTTCCCCACATATATCCAATAGCATATTCACTGAGTTTTCCTAAATAATCTTTACTTTTTTTATCATAAACAGATATTTTATCAATCTTTCCTGGATTTGCTGAGTCAGAATTTACTAAATATTTAGAAACATTTTTATAATAAGTTTCCAAACCTTTAACTTTTTGAATTAAACCTTCACTAGCTAATCTTTGAACCATATATTCACTACAATTTATTAGATCATAGTTAGCTTTACCAGTTTGAAGTTGATTATACATAGTTTCATTAGTATCAAAAGTTTCATAAATTACTTTAACACCCGGATTTTTTTCTTCAAATTCGCTTATTAAAGACTCATCAATATAATCTTCAGCATTCAATACATGAAGATATGTTAAGTTGCCATCCTCATCAGTATTAGCATCTTTTGAAGTACAACTTGTAATAGTAAGTAAAGATAATAACCCTAAAGATAAAACATTAATAAATTTAATTTTCATATTAGTCTCTCCCCTTTCTTACTTTTGTTTTTCCTTTTGTACTATTTCTATAAATAGTAATTAAAATAGCAGCAACTAAAACAACTAAAAATATAATTGTAGTTAAAGGTCTCATATTCATTGGAATAGGTCCTTTTTTAATCTTAGCTTGAATTAAAGTAGATAAAGTTTCAATATTTCCTTCACCACTTAATAAACCAGGTCCACGAGTAAAGGCTGTAACAATAAAATCATCTAAAGACAATGTAATTGCTAATAAGAATCCAGAAATAATACCAGGATAAATTTGTGGTATCATAACTTTTCTTAATGCTTGACGAGGTGAACATCCTAAATCAAGAGCAGCTTCATATAAACTTGGATCCATTTGTGCTAATTTAGGTTTAACATTTAAATAAACAAATGGTGCACTAATAACAATATGTCCAATTAATAAAGTCCAAAAGGAAAATATATTATTTTTAAATATCATATTACCAAGGAAAACAAACATAACAGTTAAACTTAATGCAATAACTATTTCAGCATTAACAACTGGAATTTGATTTAAATTTTCCATTACTTCACGACTTCTTTTTCTACTATAGAAAGCACCAATTGCACCAAATGATCCTAATAAAGTAGAAACTAAACTTGAAATGACTGCAATTATAATAGTATTACCTAATGCAAGCATAATTTCTTTATCTTTAAATAATGCAGCATATAAATCAAAAGAAAAACCATTCCATTCACCAATATATGTTGAATTAGTAAAACTAAAAGCAATTAATACTAAAATTGGAACATACATTAAGAATAAAATTAAATAAATATAGGAGTAAGCAAAAATTTTCTTTACCATGTCGAAGCCCTCCCGTTATCATTTTCTGAGAAATTTCTAGTAGCGAGCATTGTAATACCGATAATTATTAACATAATTAAAGCCATAAATGAACCATCGCCCCATTGATAATTACTATAATTTAAGTAAATAGAATTACCAAATAATACAATCTTTCCTTCACTTAAAACTTCAGGAATAACATAGCTTGACATTGTTGGCATAAAAACCATCATTGCAGCACTTACTACCCCTGGAATTGATTGAGGAAAAATACTTTTTGTAAATACTTGAATACGATTACATCCTAAATCAATTGCTGCTTCAATTTGTGATTTATCTAATTTAAGCATTGTAGAATATAAAGGTAATATAACAAATGGTAAATAATTATAAATCATACCCACCATTGTAGCTACATATGGATGTTCTCCACCACTTAATCCGATCCAATTTAAGACGTCTCTAGTAGCACCTGTTCTTAAAACGAAATTAATCCACATTGGCATAACAAATAACATAACTATGACATAATTGGTATTATATTTTTTATTAGCTAATAAATAAGCAATTGGATAACCAATTATTAAACAGAATATAGTATTCAAAACACCAAAAAGTAACGATACTAACAAAACATTTAATTTCTTAGTACTACTAAAAAATCCAACTAAAGCATCCCAAGTAAAATTGCCATTTCCATCAGTAAAAGCATAAAATACTATAAGAAGAATTGGTATTACTACAAATAAAATTAAGAAAAGAAAATATGGGATACAAAGATATTTTCTTTTAAACCTAAATTTCATATTCGCCCATTTCCTTTTTCAATCTAAGTCTAATATTTTTCTTATCAATACGAATACCAATCTTATCATTTAAGTTGTATGTATATGGAGTAATACAAACAAAATCTTCTTCATCATCTGTACGGACAATAAGTTGATAGTGATCACCTTTATAAACAATATCAACAATTTCACCAACAGCTTGAGCTTCATCACTATTAATATCATCGACTAATTCGACATTATTAATATCAACTTCAGCAACAACAGTTGCATCTTTAACATCATAATGTTTATTAGTTTCTTTTACGAAAAGTAATCCATCTTCATCAAGAACACTATTAGGAATAAGTTGAGTTAAATCGCAATCAAATGGTTTATCATCGATAACAACGTGTAAATCTTTATCAATATAAGCATCAGTATAAATATTAGTTACGAAATCCTTTTTCATAATATGGATACTATCTGGTTCAATATTTAAACCAACTTCCATATTAAGAGGATATTCTTTAGTATCTTTAACTAATAATTCATTTTTATTAATCATAATAGTATATTCGTAATTCATACCTTTAAAGATACGGCTATAAATCACACCATTGAGATTACCTTTATTAGCTTCAACGATTTTAATATCTTCTGGTCTAATAACAACATCAACTTTTTCATTAAGTGGGAAATCATCTAAGCAATCAAAAACTGTATTTAATAATCTTACTTTTAATTTTCCAACCATAGTAGCATTATAAATGTTACTTTCACCAATAAAATCAGCAACAAAAGCGTTCTTTGGTTCGTCATAAATCATTTTTGGAGTACCAATTTGTTGAATTTCTCCATCTTTCATGACAACGATTGTATCACTCATAGTTAAAGCTTCTTCTTGATCATGAGTAACATAAATAAAAGTAATACCTAATTTATTATGCATTTCTTTTAATTCGATTTGCATATCTTTTCTCATTTTTAAATCAAGAGCGCCTAAAGGTTCATCTAAAAGTAAAATTTCAGGTTCATTAACAATAGCTCTAGCAATAGCAACACGTTGTTGTTGACCACCACTTAAAGTTGTAATGTCACGATCTTCAAGAGAATCTAAATCGACAATTTTTAAAGCTCTAGCAACCTTTGAATCAATTTCTTTTGCAGTAAGTTTTTTATACTTATAAGCAATTTCAGGAGTATTTAATAAACCCTCTAATTTTTCTTTTAACTTTGCTAATTTGGCTTCTTTTTCTTCGTTTGTTAAATTTTTATTCTTTTTTGTGACCCTAATATCTTCTTTAACTAAATTGACTTTTTCTTTATTTACTTTATAAACTGTTTTGCCTTCTTTATCTTTAAGTTCAACAGGAATCTTTTTAAGACGTAATCCGAAAGCAACGTTTTCATAAACATCTAAATGAGGAAATAAGGCATATCGTTGAAATACCATATTAATTGGTCGCTTATTAGGTGGAAGATTAGTAATATCTTTACCTTTAAGCATAATTTCGCCTTTGCTAGGAAATTCAAATCCAGCAATCATACGTAACGTTGTAGATTTGCCACAACCAGATGGACCTAAGAATGTAATAAATTCTCCTTTTTTGACATAAAGATTAAAGTTATCAACTACAGTAACTCCGTCAAAGATTTTACTAACATTTTTAAGATCAATAATGTAGTTCTTATCTTCCATTTTTACATACCTCCAAAAAATGAAACAAAAAATTTTTAACATTGAAATTATAAATATTTTTGACGCTAAATCAATAAAATTTTTTTCTTGCAATTTTTAAATGCTTTTTTTGATTGAATTTTATAAAGTATAAATTTTAAAAAGTATCGATTCAATCAATTAAATTAAAATTTTATTAGTTTTTATTATTTTAAGAAAAAAATGACAAAAAAATGTATTAATTTTTGTTCAAATTAATACATTATTTTCTCTTAAAAATTTGATTGAAATTACATCACTTCTTTAGCTTCAATTCCAAGTAAATTTAAAGTATTTTTTAAAACAATTGATGATGCTTTTACTAATGCTAATCTTTCACTAGTTAATTCAATATTTTCGTTAACGATAAATTTACTATCGTTATATAAAGAATGGAATTCACTTGCTAATTTATAAGCATAATTTGTTAAACGATTAACTTCTTTACTTTTTGCTACTTCGACTACTAATTTTTCAAATTCGCTTAAAACTTTTAATAAAGATATTTCTTTTTCATTTGTTAATAAATTATAACTATCTTTTATAGCAAAATTATTATTTTTTCTTAAAACAGAACACATTCTTGCATAAGCATATTGAATATAATAAATAGGATTTTCGTTACTATTTTTTCTGGCTACTTCTAAATCAAAATCAAATTGAGAGTCTAAAGGTCTAGATAAGAAGAAATATCTAGCGACATCTACACCAACATCTTCGCATAATTCTCTAATTGTAATAGCATTTCCTGTACGTTTAGACATCTTAAGCTCTTTATCGCCTTCCATTAAACGTACCATTTGAATAATTAATATGTTTAATTTTGAAGAATCGTAGCCTAAAATTGATAATCCAGCTTTAAGTCTAATAATATATCCATGATGATCTGCACCGAATAAATTAATTAAATTATTATAACCACGATCAAATTTATCTTTATGATAAGCAATATCAGGTAATAAATAAGTATAACTTCCATCACTTTTAACTAAAACACGATCTTTATCATCACCAAATTCAGTTGTTTTAAGCCAAAGTGCGCCATCATTTTCATATGTATAATTACTATTTTTTAATTGTTCTAAAGTATTCTTAACTTTATTTTGTTTATATAGTAATCTTTCACTAGAAAAATGATCAAAATGAACTCTAAATAAATCTAAATCCTTCTTTATTTTAGCTAATTCAAGATCAATACCAATATTTTTAAAATACTCAATAGCTTCTTTATGAGGCATATTTAAATATTTATCTTTTTCTTTAAGAGCAATTTCTTTACCTAAATTAATTACGTCTTTACCTTGATAGCCAATCTCATCAAGATTAATTTCTAATCCAAGAGCTTCTTTATAACGATTAAACAAAGATAAAGCCAATACATCAATTTGATGGCCAGCATCATTTACATAATATTCTCTTAAACAATCATAACCTGCAAATTTTAATACTCTAGTTAAACTATCTCCAAAGGCTGCACCTCTAGCATGTCCTAAATGTAAGTCACCTGTAGGATTTGCACTTACGTATTCAACCATAATCTTTTCATTATTACCAAAATTAGATTTACCATATTCTTCATCTTTTAAAATGATATCTTTTATAAAGGTAGTAAAGCTTTCTTCTTTAACAAAAAAGTTAATAAAGCCAGGTCCAGCAATTTCTACATTATTAAATAATTTATTGCCTTTTAAATTTTCTAATAATGCTTTAGCAATATTAATTGGTGAATTATGAAGTTCTCTAGCTAATTTCATTGCAATATTACTAGAAAAGTCGCCATGGGTTTTCTCTTTTGGTGTTTCGATAATAATATTTTCTACACTATAATCGATGTTATAAACTTCTAATAATGCTTTTTTAATTGTATCTTTAAGTATGGTTGTTATTTCAGACATAGTAAGCTCCTCTAAATCTTTATAATTCTACTACATTATTGTTAATTTTTTAACATTAAAATCAAATAAGTGTTTACATTTTAATGTATATAATGTTAATATTATGTGCGCGGCCTTGTAGCTCAGTTGGATAGAGCAACAGCCTTCTAAGCTGTGGGTCAGGCGTTCGAGTCGCCTCAAGGTCACCATCTTATTAAATATTTAGGATCGTAAAGATCCTTTTTTTATTAAAAAGACTTATATTATTTTAGTTATATTTTTGATATAATAATTCGTATGAATTATATAAATATTTTAGCTGATTCTTTTAAGACACCTGAAGGAATCGACACTTTAATTATTAATTATTTTAACGGATTAGGATGGTGGGGCAATCTCATATTAATTTTTATATCCTTAATTCTTGCAACTATCTTTGGTGGAGTTATAGGTTATCAAAGAGAAATTAGTGGTCATGCTGCTGGTTTTAGAACACATATTCTTATCTCTTTAGGTAGTGCGTTAATCATGGTTATTTCAATTTATGGTGTTCCTGGAACAGCAACAAGAGATCCTATGAGACTTGCTGCTGCAGGAGTTACTGGTATTGGCTTTTTAGGAGCAGGAAGTATTATTAAAAATGGTGTAACTGTTAAAGGACTTACAACTGCTGCTTCTATTTGGGTTACAATGGCAATTGGTATGGGTACCGGTAGTGGATATTTTGTTATTAGTTTTATCACATCTTGTATAGCACTAGCCTGCTTAGTTTCTTTTCAAAAAGTTGAGAATTGGTCTTCTAAAAATAACACTAACGTATTAATTGTAGTTGACGAAAACGAACCTATAATGAAAGACTTACTTGCTTTATTAGATAAATACGATATTAATTATAAGAGTTTTGATACTAGTATTGCTGAAATGGATGGCAGTAAAGTTTTAAGAATTGCTTTTAAATGTAATGATAAAAAAGATGGTTCTATACAAGCTTTTATTGAAGAATTTAAAGAGATTAAAAAACCTATATCAATTACAATTTTAAAATAAATAGTTGATTTTTGCAGGGTTTTTCAAAAAAATAGATACATTTTTAAATAGTAATTTGTATAACATATATTTTTATAAAAATATATTTCTTGAAAAAAATAGTTAGTTAGTTTAATATTAAAAACGCGCGGAGGTTGTTTATGGCTTGGTATGATTATGTATTTTGGGTTATTTGTTTTATTATAATCGTTTTAAGTTTACTCCAAGGCGGAAAATCAGAAGGTGCTTCTGGTGCAATTACTGGTGGTGGATTAAACGTCTTCGTTAAAACAAAAGAACGTGGAAGCGAATTAATAATTTCTTATTTAACTTTAGGTTTTGGTATTGTATTCTTATTTTTCGCTTTATTATCACAAGTACTTGGTGCTTAAAAACACTTATTTATCAAAAATAAAAGTGGCTCAATGTGAGCCACTTTTTTAATGAAATCTTGTGTATTTATCTTTAATTTTTTCGTGAGATTCATGTGATTTTATAACATCAGCAATCATATCACAAACAGAGACAACTTTAATTTTATTAGAGTTATTAAATTCAGGATGTTCAATAGTATCGGTAACTAATACTTCAGTAACATCATCGTTAGTTTCGAATTTTTCTAAAGCATTATGTGAGAATAAAGCATGACTTGCGCAAATATAAACAGATTTTGCACCTTTTTCTTTCAAAGTTTTTGCTCCGGCTAAAATAGTACCACCAGTATCAATAATATCATCAACCATAATACAGATTTTATCTTGGATATCACCGACTATATTAGTAATTTCAGCAACATTTGGTTTTGGTCTTCTTTTATCAATAACAACAATTGAAGAATTAGGAATGAAATTAGCTAAATCTCTAGCACGATACATAGCACCGTGATCTGGTGAGACAACAGCAATATCAGTTGATGGAATTCCTAAACTTGCAAATTTCTTATTAAGATATTTTGCAAAAATTGAAGTTGGAGATAAATTATCTAAAGGAACACTGAAAAATCCTTGGATTTGAGGAGTATGTAATTCTATTGTTAATACTCTTTTAACTCCGGCATTAGAAAATAAATCAGCAACCATTCTAGCACTGATTGGCTCATTAATATGAGCTATACGATCTTGTCTAGCATAACCATAATAAGGAATTATTAATGTAATTTCTCTACAATTTGCTCTTTTTATACCATCAATAAAAATAAGCAATTCCATTATGCGGTCATTAACAGGACTACATGTAGATTGAATAACGTAAACCTTTTTTCCACGTACATCTACTTTACTTGTGGCAAGACACTCACCGTCTGCAAAGTGCAATAATTCAGCTTGGCTTCTTTCAATACCCAACGCCTTACAAACATTTTCTGTAAGATGCTCATTGCTAGAGAGTGAGAAAACTAAAATATCTTTTATCATAAGTTCTCCTAAAACGTAAATATATTATCAAATTTTAAATATTTTTTACATAAAAAATATATAAATATTAGATTTGTATAATTTTTATTAATTATTCGTTATAAAAACTTAAAATATCTTTATAAATATCGTCTTTTTCTTCTTCATTTAAAATCTCATGTCTTAATCCTTTATATAAAATTAATTTAGCATTAATGCCATAACTTCTATATTCTTCATCTAAATGAATTAATCCTTTTCCCATATTTCCTACAGGATCATTATCACCACCGACAATTAAAACTTTTAAATCTTTAGAAACTTTTTCTAATCTTTCTTTTTTGTGTAAGCTTGCTAAGCCTTTAAAGAATTCAAAATAAAATCCATTTGTACAATTAAAGCCACTTAAAGGATCAGCTTCATAAATTTCAACATTCTTCTTACTTTTACTTATCCAAGCATTCTTGCCTTCATTAATAAATTTCTTTTCAAATGCACCAATAGATAATTTTGCTAATAGTCCTGCTTCTTTATCATAATTGAATTTATTAACCAAGATATGAGCGACAATATTTCCTAATTTAAATTCAAATGCTTTGCCATTACTTCCGCACAAAACGATTTTATCAAAGTAAGAACTATATCTTTCAATAACACCTTGAGTAACAAAACTTCCCATAGAATGAGAAAAAATATAAATAGGTAAATTAAATTCTTTTCTTAATTTAATAGATAATTCTTTAATAGTCTCAATCATTTTAAAGAAATAATCTCTTCCAGGAGCACCTAGTGATCCATTTTTTCCTTGTCCATAATGATCTAAAGAATAAACTGAATAACCATTATCATTTAAATATGTGGCGAAATGGTCATATCTATTACAATGTTCTGCCATGCCTGTTACTAAAATAATAATAGCTTTAGAATTCTTTATTACCCATTTAGTACCTATAAGTTCATCATTATAACTATTTACAAAACTTAATTTTTCCATATAAAATCCTCACTTTATTTTATAGTATCTTAATTTCAATCTAATTAAAATAATGTTTATAAAGATTCTATTAAATTAATCCAGTTTTCTTTTATTTTTTCATCAGAAAAAGATCGGGAATGATTATATGCATTCTCTCTATATTTAAAATATAATTCTTTATTATTTAATAATTGCATAATATTGTTAGCATAATTATTAGGATCAAAATTATCTATAATTAAACCACAATTTGATGGTACACATGTTTTAATTGAGTCACCAAAGTTTGTTGTAATGCAAGGTACACTTTGAGAAAAAGCCTCATTGATTACTAATGGTGTTCCTTCATACAAACTTGTTAATAATAATAAATCTGTTTTCTTTAAAACTTCTTCAATATCTGTTGTAGGTTCATTTATAAAAACGTTATTTTCTAAGTTATATTTTTTAATAGCTTTTTGGATATCTTTTAATAATTTGCCATCTCCATATAAATTTAAATTAAATTTAAAGTCATTTTCTTTTAAGATTTTTGCAACTTCAATTAACATTAATGGATTTTTTTGTTCTGCGAATCTGCCTAAAAAAACTAAACTATTATTATAATAATTAATATTTTTAAATTGTTTTGTTTTTATTGGATTTTGTATAAATAAAGATTTGTTTTTATAAAATTTATATTTTTTTGATATATCGTTTTTTATAACTTCATTTAAAAAAACATATTTATCTGCTTTTCTATAAAATAAAGACATGAACCTTTCATTGAAAGTTTTAAAAAATTTAAAATTATAATGGTAATGGTAAATATACTTCCTTTTTTTAGGAATTATTAAATAATTGTCTAAAGAAGAGCCAATCAAAATATCATTATCGTTTGTCATTTTTTTAATAATATTTCTATATTTATATTTACCAATTAATGAAAAATGTATATTCTTTAAAATTAATAAAAAAGCCTTAAAATATTTTTTTTCGCTGCAAAACCTCAATATTTTTTCATCAATTTTAGAATTGTCTTCATTATTTAAATATAAAATTTTAATTTTTTTATTTATATTATAAGGTATGTTAGAAGGTTCTTTTGCTGTCACGACTAAAGTAATTTCATATTCATTACATAATAAATTTGCTATAGAAATAGTAGCAGTTTCTGTTCCACCTAAATACTCTAGTTGTTGTAAAAACCAAAAAATTCTTTTCATAAAAATTTCCTTAAATCAAATATTCCTTTAGACTTTGCTAAATTATCATATTTTAAATTATAGTTCAAACATAAAATAGTAGATTCCCATGGAGCATTATAAACAAATAAATTATCGCCTAATAATATTTCTAATTGTTTTCCCACTTGTTTAACAATCTTATTTTTATAGTGATGTATATTATCCAATTTCTTTGCATCATGAAGTAAGGATGTTCTTCTATATAAAAGAGATTTTTCAAAATCTTCTTGTGAAAACAAATGGTGTTTAATAAGTATTACTTTACATGCATAATCGCAGTTTATATATTTTTGCATAAAAATTAACTTATTAGTTGATTTAACAAATGAACTTCTATGTTGAATGTAAACATATGTTGTATCTTTAATAAAATGTATTTTATTTGAATTTATAATGTATTCTAATAAAAATGGTCTATCTTCAATAGTTAATTTTGATGGAAGAAATTTAATACCTAAATTAACAATCAATTCCCTTTTATATAACTTATTCCAAACATAACCTCTTATCCTAAAATCTTTAAGATATTTAGCCAATACTGCTTCTTTATCATATGTTCCTGGCAAATAAAACTTAGATATATTCCATTCATTAATTATCTTGCTATTTCTTTTTGAAACTCCATAGTTAGCAATAATTAAATCAGCATTTTTAGTGGTTGCTGCTTGGTACAATTTTTCAAGACAATCTTCGCTAATATAATCGTCACTATCTAAGAAAAATATATAGTCTCCAGTTGCTTCTCTAATACCTAAATTTCTAGTTAAACCAGCATCTTGAAAGTTACATTCAATTATTTTAATTTTGTCGCCAAATAAGTTTTTATAAGAATTTACAATATCATAACTTATATTGTTAGATTGGTCTAAAACACAAATTATTTCATAAGGAAAGATAAATGTTTGATTACAAACACTATTTAAGCATTTATTTAACTCTAGCTCCTGATTATGGATAGGTATTATAACACTAATTGTTTTTTTCATTTTCGTTCCTTATAGAAAATTCACAACCACAATAGTCTTGTCTATAAATTTCGAGTTTTTTAGATATATCAACTCCGATATCTTGGCCGTTATTCTTTTTAAAATCAAAGACTAAAAATTTAACATTATTATATTTCTTTTCTATAGTTTTGCCTAATTCATTTATATATTCAGCGTTTTTGTTTCTGCTTATAGTCATTACAGTTGTAACAATCTCATATTTATTTAATGCTGCATATTCAAAAAGTCTTTGCATTCTTTTATTAATGCAAATTTTGCAACGATTTTTTCCTTCGCTTTCATAGCAAAAAGGCTGCAGATCCTTACTAAAATTTTCATAATCGTAATTATCTTCAATTATATCAATGCTTGCGTTAAATTTAGAATTTAAGTATTTTATATACTTTTTAGTGGCTTCTAGTCTTTTTAAATATTCTGAATATGGGTAGATATTTGAATTAGAAAAGAATACAGTTATATCAAATAAATCAGTTAAAAATAAAAGTGGATAACATGAGCATGCACCACAGCATACATGGACTAAAATTTTAGGCTTTGTATCTTCTTTTTTAAATTGCCTAATTTCTTTTAAACCTTCTTCAAAATAATTAATCTTGCTTTTTGTAGTCATATTTACCATAAATGAACATACAGTCACCAAATGAGAAAAAGCGATATTTTTCTTCAACAGCATGTTTATAACATTCTAATGTAAATTCTCTTCCCATAAAAGCACTAACAAGCATTACTAATGTAGATTTTGGTAAATGAAAATTTGTAATTAAAGCATCAATCGCTTTAAATTCATAGCCTGGTGAAATAAAAATATTGGTTGCTTCATTAGTAGGCTTAAAATATCCATACTTTTGTATATTTGCCTCCAAAGTTCTAACAGAAGTTGTTCCTGTAGCAATAATTCTATTTCCACTAGATTTAGCATTATTTAAAATATTAGCGGCTTCTTCGCTTATTTCATAAGTTTCACTATGCATTACGTGATCTTTAGTGTCTTGTACTTTTACAGGTCTAAACGTTCCTAAACCAATATTGAGAGTAATATCAACGATAGTTACTCCAATTTCTTTTAATTTATTAATAATTTCATCGGTAAAATGAAATCCAGCAGTTGGAGCAGCAGCGCTACCTTCAATTTTAGCATAAACAGTTTGATATTCGTCATTATCATCACATTGTTTATGAATATAAGGAGGAAGAGGCATTAAGCCTACTTTATCAAGTTCTTCTAAAAATATGCCTTTATAAGTAAACTTTAAATGTCTAATGCCCTCATCTAAAACATCAGTACAAGTAGCTATCAAAATATCATCTTTGAAATGAATTATCGTATCTAGCTTAATAGCTTTAGCATTGCCACATAAGCATTCCCATGTATCATTACCTAAATCTTTTAATAATAAAACTTCTACTTTAGCACCTGTTTTATCTTTAACACCAAACAATCTAGCTGGAATAACTTTTGTATTATTTCTTACTAAAACATCTCCTTTACGAAAATATTTAATAATGTCATAAAAATGTTCATCTTTATACGTTTTATGCTCACGATCTACAGATAACATTTTACAATGATCTCTTATTTTGCTTGGTTCTTGAGCTATCAATTCTTCTGGTAAATAATAATCAAAAAGTTCAATATTCATACTAAAACCCTCTAGAATCCCCATATTTTTTAAGAATTTCATTTTTATATTCTAAAAATCTATCTTCTTTTATAGCTTCTCTAGCGCCTTCTACAATAGAAATTAAAAATCTCAAATTATGTATAGACATTAGTCTTTGGCCAAACGTTTCATTAGATACGTAAAGATGTCTCAAATATGCTTTTGTGAAATTTTTACAAGTATAGCAATCACATTCATTATCTAATGTTGTGAGGTCTTCCTTATATTTTTCGTTTTTAATATTTACTCTTCCGTTGTGAGTCATTAAAGTTCCGTGTCTAGCAATTCTAGTCGGAAGGACACAATCCATCATATCAACACCTTTAGCTATACCTTCTAATATATAATCTAAACTTCCTACACCCATTAAATATCTAGGTTTATCTTCAGGTAGATATTTAATAGCCATATCTATCATTTTAAAGCAAACGTCTTTAGGTTCACCTATAGAAGTTCCACCAATAGAATAGCCATCAAAATCCATTTTAACTAATTCTTCAGCGCAATATTTTCTTAAGTCTTCAAATTCTCCACCTTGTACAATTCCAAATAAAGCTTGATCTTTACGTTTATGAGCGTCTAAACCACGTTTAGCCCATCTTAAAGTTCTCATTGTAGAATCTTTTGCATAATCATATGTAACAGGATATGGTATACATTCATCAAAGCTCATAATAATATCTGCACCAATCTTTTCTTCAATACCTATAACAATTTCTGGTGAGAAAAATATTTTATCTCCATTTAAATGGGATTTAAAAGTGACTCCTTCTTCAGTTATATTTCTTCTTTCAGCAAGAGAAAAAACTTGAAAACCTCCGCTATCAGTAAGCATTGGTCCGTTATAGTTCATAAATTTTTGAACTCCACCAGCTTTAGCAACAATATCTTCCCCTGGTCTTAAATGTAAATGGTAAGTGTTGGCTAAAATAATGCCAGCACCAATACTTTTTATTTCTTCTGGCGAAAGAGTTTTTACAGTTGCAAGAGTGCCAACAGGCATAAAGCAAGGAACTTCAACATCCCCATGTGGTGTATGAAGAATGCCATAACGTGCTCCGCAATTTTTATCAACATGTAATATCTCTAAATAAAACTCTTTCTTATCCATAATTCTCCTACCGTTTAAAATCTAAATTTCTTTCAAAACATAATATTTTATTAAAACCATTAACCTTCTTACTTAATATATAAAATAAAGGATAACCAATACATATTATACAAGCAAATTCTCCTAAAAGCACCCATCCAAACATAATCCAATACATACTAGATAAATTAAATGCGTCGGATGTGTTCATCGAGCCTAAATATATTATAAAAGGTACAATTAAAGCATTTACAAAGCATGGAATTAGACCACTGATAAATAGGCTTTTAATTATTTTACTTACTAATACCATTAATAAACAGCTAACTAATGTAGCAAGAGTTCCAAATAAAATATCATAAACTCCAACAGTAGAAGCAAGATTAGCAATTAAACAGCCGATAGTTAATCCAATAGTATAAGTTGGATTAAAGAAAACCATCAAATTTAAAATTTCACTAAATCTAAATTGTGCAAATTCATATGCTAATGGTCCACATATAATGGTTACAACAGCATATAATGCAGCAATTATTGCATTAATGCTTATAGCTTTAATGGTAAAATTTTCCTTAAACCATAAAGTTAATTTTGATTCATTACGAATCTCTTCTTTTTTCATAAAAAAATCCCCCTGTTAAATTTTACGAGTGGTTAGTCATGGGTAAAGACACTCGAGCCTTGTAATTATATTTTATTTAGCTATAAAAAGAAAGGTTTTTCTAAGGTTTTACTTATTTTTAATTATCTTATCCATTTCCTTTTCATCAGCATCATAATCGTCAATATAGGAATAATGTTTTCCTTTATATTTATAGCCTAAAACCATATCAATTGTTACATTATCAGCTGCCTTAAAGATATTTTTTTCAACTTGATCGTTATAATTTTTCATAAGTTCTTTAATTAATAATTTAGTTGCATATCTTTGAGATCCGCCACCACCATTGTCACAAATTGCACAATTTTCAGTAAATCTACAAGCACATTGTATGAATTTCAAATTATGAAAATTTTTCCATGAAATAATATCTTTTTCTCTTATAAGATACATTGGTCTAATAAGTTCCATTCCTTCATAATTAGTTGATTTCAATTTAGGAAGCATTGTTTGAAAAGAACCAGAATTAAGCATATTCATAAGTGTTGTTTCAATTACATCATCAAAATGATGGCCTAGTGCGATTTTATTACAACCCATTTTCTTTGCAAAATTATAAAGTGCTCCTCTTCTCATTTTAGCACACAAAAAACATGGACTCTTTAATTGTGAATTTGCTATTTCAAATATATCAGTTTCTACAATCGCTGCAGGAATCGATAAAATTTCTAAATTATTTTTGATAGTTTGTAAATTTATTTCGTTATATCCAGGATTCATTACCAAATATTCAACTTTAAATTCAAAATCAGAGTGTTTATGTAATTGCATAAATAATCGAGCCATTAGCATAGAGTCTTTCCCGCCAGAGATGCAAACACAAATATGATCATTAGGTTCAATTAATTTATATTTCTTTATAGCAGCCACAAATTTAGACCATAATTTTGATCTATATTTTGTAGTTATTGATTTTTCAAATTCATCTATCATTTTACAAGTTCCTTTAATGCATTAATTAATATATCGATTTCTTCTTTTGTAGTCAATTCACTTAATGAAATTCTAAACGAAGTCATAGCTCTATTTCTATCTTTATAAATGGCCATAATAATCTTTGATGGCGTATTTTTAATAGAACAAGCTGATTTTTGACTAACATATATATTTTTATTTGATAAATAATCGACAACCTTAAATGCAGGTATACCCTTAACTGAAATATTAACTATATATGGATTAGAAAAAGAATTAATTAAAATTTTATCGATAACTTTTAAGGAATTTATTAAATATTCTTGTATAGCAGAAACATATTTAAAATTACTATCAATATTTTTATACGCTAATTCTATTGCTTTATATATACTCGCGATTATACCAACAGGAACTGAACCACTTCTATAAACAGTATTACTTTCACCTCCATTTATTAAGGGTGTTAAGACAATACCTTTCCTTTTAATTAAAACTCCACTTCCTATAATTCCACCAAATTTATGAGGTGTAAACGAGATTAAATCTGCACAATTAAAGTCATAATTAAATTTGCCAACACCTTGAGTTGCATCCACAAGTAATTTTGCATTCTTTGCTTTTTTAACTATCGATGAAATTTTTTAATATCATGTATATATCCTGTTTCACCTTCAACAAATATTGTGCAAACTAAAATTACAGAATCATCAAGTTTATTTTCTAAATCAATTAAATCAATTGAACCATCATTCATGGTTTTTATTAATTCAATGGTAAAACCACAATCTTTTAAATATCCAAGAGTTCCATTTATTGAACTATGTTCTAATTCGGAAACTAAGATTTTTTTGCCAAATCCTGAATAAGAATTAGCAATACCTTTAATAGCTAAATTATTAGATTCAGTAGCACTTGAAGTATAAATAATTTCAAAATCGCTGCTAAACCCCAATATTTTTAAAATTTTTGAACTAGTTTCATTTACAAAATCTTTTGTAATTAAGCCTAATTTATGTGATGAATTATAATTTCCAAAATATTTAAGTTCAGCATTTACAAGTTCATCAAGAACTTCTTTTTTAGCTGGATAGTTAGCACAACAATCAAAATAAACCATAATTACTTCTATTGGAAAATTAGATCTTTTAAAACTTCAGATCCAATTAATAAACCACATGCGGTGGGAACAAAAGCGTTGCTCCCTGGTGTAACTCTTTTTGCTGTTAGTTCTATTTCGTTAGTATTAACAGCTTTAGGTGTCAAAGGATTCTCTTTTGAATATACAACTTTTAAACTTTTAATGCCTTCTTTTCTAAGAATATTTCTCATTGCTTTAGCTAATGGATCAACCTCAGTTTTATATATATCCGAAACAATAAATCCCATTGGATTAATTTTATTTCCTGCTCCCATACTTGAAATAATAGGAATATTTAATTCTTTACATTTTTTAATAATTAAAACTTTAGATGTTATAGTATCTATTGCATCAACTACATAATCAAAACTAGCAAAATCAATAGTATCAATATTATCTTTATTAACAAATATATTGATAGTTTCAATATCAGCTAATGAATTAATTGATTGTATTCTTTCTTTCATTAAAGAAGTTTTTTGTTTTCCTATGGAATTTAAATTTGCAATTATTTGTCGATTACAGTTTGTAATAGAAACAACATCATTATCAATTAAAGTAAAATTATATATACCACTTCTAGCTAAAGATTCACATACGTATCCACCAACTCCACCAATACCAAAAATAGCAACTCTTTTATTTCTGAGTTTATTAATTTCGTCTTCGCCATATATTAGTCTAGTTCTAGAAAATTGATCAATCATTTTAATATTTTTGCCTTATAAAATTAAAAGCACTTTCTGCATCTTCAAACCAAATAACATCATCAAATTGATGTCTAAAATATGTTAATTGTCTTTTTGCATAATGTCTAGTGTTCTTTTTAATTAATTCAATCGATTCATCAACACTAATTCCTTTGAAAAATTCTTTATAACCAATAGCTTCTAACGCTTGATTCTTATTAGGAAAATTAGATTTTATTTGATTTACTTCATCAATAAGACCATTTTCAATCATTTTATCGACTCTATTATCAATATTTTTATATAAAGTTTCTCTTTCAGGACATATTCCAATGAAAACTACATCATACAGTAATTTATTTTTCCCATTTTCATTAATTTCAGTTTTAGTCTTCTTATGAATATCATAAACATATAGGGCTCTGATTAATCTTTTTCTATTATTTTTTGTAATTTTTAAAGCGTCTTCTCGATCTAATTTATATAATCTTTCATAAAGCTGTTCATTACTTAAATCGCATAAATAATTAGGATCCATTTGAGGTTCTTCAATAAATTTATAATCATATAATAAAGCTTTCAAATAAAAGCCAGTTCCTCCAACTAAAATGATATTTTTATCCTTATTCTCTTCTAGTAATTTTCTTCCAATTTCTTGGTAAGTTGAAACGTCAAAAGATTCATCGATGTGAACAAAATTAAACAATTTATAATTCGGATGACTTTTTAAAAAATCTATATCAGGCTTAGCTGTGCCTTTATTCATTTCGATATATATTTGATAAGCATCAAAATTAATAACGATTGAATCTTTTAAATATTCAGCCATGTTATCTGCTAAAAAAGATTTATTTGATGCGGTAGGTCCAACTATAGCAAAAATCATTTTTTAATAATTTCCTTCATCTCATCTATTAAATTATATGCTTGCTCTTTCTTATTTAAATAATCTGCATAAATTAAAGAAGAATTAACCTCGTTATAGATTTTAATACTATCTTCATTTTCCTCGATTTTTGTACATTTTTTATAATAATTCATCTCGTTAATTTTCTTAATAAAATCCTTATTTGAAGTAATTTCATCTCGAATCTTTAAATAAGAAATTATAATATCATTTTGTTTGAGCAATAAAGATATTTCATCACAACAATTTAATATTTTATCATTCATTAACTAATTCTCCCATTAGAGCGTATAAATGATTCTCTAAAACTTTAACCTTAACAATAGATCCGATTAGTTTTTCATCACCTTTAAAGTGAACGATTTTCATATTTTCGGTATATCCGGATAGCATTTCTTTATTTTTCTTACTTACTTCTTCTACTAAAACATCGAAAACCTTTCCAACCATCGAATTAGCCTTTTCATTAATATCTACTTCTAATGTCGAAACTAATTCTTTAAAACGTTTAACTTTTTCATCGTATGTTACATTATCAACTAACTTAGCAGCTGGAGTTCCAACTCTTGGAGAATATATAAAAGTAAAAGCACTTGTATAATGAACTTTTTTGACTAACTCAAGTGTTTCTTTAAATTCATCATAAGTTTCATTAGGAAAACCAACAATAATATCGGTTGAAAATTCAATGTTTGGAATTATTTTTCTAATTCGATCAACTAAATTTAAATATTCTTCACTTGTGTATCTTCTTGCCATTCTTTTTAAAACATTGTCGCTACCACTTTGAACAGGTAAATGAATGAATTTCATAATGTTATCGTGCTTTGCCATTACCTCAATTACATCATCTTTAAAATCGCTTGGATAAGATGTTAAAAAACGTAAGCGTGGAATATTTAAACTGGCTATTTTATCCAATAACCCTGCAAAACTTGAACCATTTTTTAAATCTTTGCCATATGAATCTACATTTTGTCCTAATAAAGTAATTTCTTTATAACCTTTTTTTACAAGTTCTTCGCATTCCTTTATGATGTCTTCTTCATTACGGCTTCTTTCTTTACCACGTGTATAAGGAACTATACAGTAAGTACAGAATTTATCACATCCATATGTTATATTAACAAAAGCGCGGTATGTTTCTAATCTAACGCTTGGTAAATTTTCAACTATTTCACCTTCTTTACTAGAAACATAAACATATCTAAAATTAGTTCCTTTTAAATAAGATAAAATTAAAGGAAGGTCTTTTATATTATGAGTTCCAAATAATCCATCAACATATGGAAATGTTTTTAAAATTTTATCTAAAATGTGCTTTTGTTCAATCATACATCCGCAAACAAGAATTAACATATTCTTGTTATTGCTTTTAATATTTTTTAAATCACCGATTTGGCCAAAAACTTTATCTTCAGCATTTTCTCTAACAGCGCAAGTATTTAAAATTACAACATCTGCAATCGAAATATTGTCCGCTTTAGTTAATCCAATTTCTTCTAAAATTCCAGACATTACTTCTTCATCTCTTATATTAGCCTGGCATCCATAAGTTCTAATAAAATACTTTTTGCCTTTAAGTAATTTTAAATTTTCGTCGTTTTTATCTAAATAAAAATTTAAAGTTTCAATCTTATTAACTCTTTTTCTACCTTCTTCAATACTTGGGGTATCAAGCCATTTTACTTCTTTTCTCATAACTAATCCTCTCGTATAGTAGTAAATGTATAAAACAGCAATTTGATCATTTGAAGTTTTATACCTAACAGCCCTACTGAAACAACTGTTAGTTTTCTTGGCTCCTAGTGATAAAATTAAATTACGAATTTTACTTGGAATGTGCTTA
>JALEXS010000081.1 GCA_022780025.1 Mollicutes bacterium
ATATGTATGTGGAACTTGTAAACATAAGTATACAGATTGTTCTTTTATACAATTAAAATATGATCCAATCTTTGCTCAAAAGAAATATGAAGCAAAACTTCATAATTCAAGAAAAGGTATTAATTTAACAAAGGAAGAATACGACCAATTAGTAACAACAATTAAAGAGGGACTTAAGACAAAAAGGTCAATTTACGCTTCAATAAAAGCTAGTAAAGTTGATGTATCATTACCGACAGTATATCGATATATTTCTGAAAAGAAGGTTCCAATCTCAAAAATGGATTTGCCATACGCTGTAACATATAAGAAAAGAAAGAAAAAAATAAAAGAGTACGACTACTCTAACAACAAAATAGACAGGAGCAATCGTACTTATTTAGACTATCTAGCTTATATTAAGACAAGAATCAATGAAATCACAACGCAAATGGATTTTCTTGGTTCTATAAAGTCAGATAGCAAATCTATTTTAGTATTAATACTTCCACAAATACACTTTATTTTTTTGTTTATTATCGAAAAAAGAAATTCGCTTAAAGTTGTTGATACATTTAATTCAATTGAAAGCTTAATTGGTTATGAAAAATTTTGTGAAATTTTTCCATCAATATTAACGGATAGAGATCCAAGTTTTTCAGACATCCATGGAATAGAGTTTTCTAAAGAATTAGGTGCTCAAAGAACATTTTTATTCTTTTGCGATGCCTTTAAAAGCAATCAAAAAGCATCAGTAGAAAACATGAATGAGCAAATAAGGAAATTCTTTCCAAAGGGAAAATCAATAGACAATTATAACCAAGAGCAAATAAATCTAATTGCAAAAACAATAAACGAAACGCCACTATTTTCATTAGATGGTTATTCACCTAAAGAAGGGTTTATACTTTTATCCGGTTTAGAAACATATATTAAATTATTCGGTGAATAAATAATTAACTAGCCAACAGGAACCGGAATTTAATCTGAGAAACTGAATTTAGTAGTTGTTTTTAGTATGCTCTAAATTGTTAATAATAATAGCTTTTCTTAAAGTTAAGTCAGTTTTAAAATAAAATCCGGAATTTAGTTTAATAAAAATCGTACAAAACTAAAAATCCGGAATTTAGTTTAAAAATTTACGA
>JALEXS010000033.1 GCA_022780025.1 Mollicutes bacterium
ATATAAAGGACAATTAGGAATACCACAAACAGGTATTACTGATTTATTACCTCCACAACAATCTAAGCATTTAGCTCTAACAGCTTTCATCAAACTCATTGGTTTTTCCATGTAGTTTACCTCTAAAAAATGCTCCTAAAATATTATCATTTAGATATTCATCTTTTTCTAATACATCATTATTAAATAATGCTTTAGCTTCTAAATAAGTTAATTCTAATTTACTATAAGCATACTGTAATATATATTTATTTTTTACAATTCTATCTTTACAATCTATATGACTACCTTGATATGTTAACCAATCAGATTCTTCTTTTACTACATCATATCTTTGTCTAAATCCTTTACCAGTATTTTTAAATAAGAAATTAATAGTATTAGGTCTAGCTTTACCAGATTTTAAAGATTTCATTATTCTAGTAGAATATAAATTTTTCTTACCAATATATTTCATACCATCTACAAATTCTATTAGATAAATAAATCCTATAGCATTTTCTGGTATTTGAGATATAGATGTTATTTCTATATCGTTATATTTCCACATTGTGTAAATCCATGAACTTTAAACATATCTGTATCACTAATATTTTTAGGTAGAGTAGAATTATTATTATTATTATTATTATTATTAGAAATAATATAATAATCTTCTCTTATCATAGTACACCATTCACATTTAGGACAGAATATTTGATAAAATTTAGTATGCATACTTTCACTATATAGATCATATTTAATTAAATCATTATATCCACACTTAGGACATACATCATAGTTTTCCATTATATAATCCTTTTAATAAATGGAGCTTCCTACTGGAATTGAACCAGTATCTGATGATTACAAGTCAACTGTTTTACCATTAAACTAAGAAAGCAAAGATGGTACTCCTGCCAAGAATTGAACTTGGATTTAACGCTTATTCAGAAGGTTTCCAAGTTTTCTTTCGTCCGTTACCTTTATTTAATCCTCTAAAAGTTTTAGTTAATGAATGACAATTAGGACATAGTAAAGTTAAATTTTCAGGTCTATTATTTTTATAATTACCGTCAATATGTTCAACTTCTAAAGGAATTTTATTTGTATAAGGGTTTACTTCAGACCAACCACACCTACTACATTTACTATCATGTATTCTAAATAAGTAATTACGAATCCTATCAGGAATATCTCCCCAATGATTTGTTTCATAAAAACCGTTTATTTCACCTGATAACCATTTTTCTTCCCAAACTTTTTGCTTATGTTCTACTTGACATTTTATAGAACAATATTTTGGGTTATTTGTTTCTTTTTTACAATTAAGACAAGGATGTTTTTTATACATAATTTGGTACTCCCGGCTGGATTTGAACCAGCATTACGCCCTAATCTGGGGCTTACAGTTTATAAGACTGCTTTCCTACCGTTGGAAGACAGGAGTACAATGTATAAAAGTTTGATCAAAAAGGCAAGTAGGCGTTTGGTCTAAACCATTGATCTACAGGAGTATATAAAGATGGCAAGATACATTAATTATTATATTCAATATTTTCCGATATTATATAAGTAATAAATATAATTGCTGTATGTATCTTAAAATTGATATTATAAGAAATTAAAACAAGACATATTAATTGGAGGATTTTATGATAACCTAATTAATTTGCAGAATATGTCTTTAAATATGGTGACTCTGGAGTGATTTGAACACTCATTGATCCTATTACGGTACTACAGCTTAGAAGGCTGTTCCGATACAGAGCCTAAATAAATAATTATTTATTATTTAATAATATTTGGTAGAGATGTACGGACTCGAACCGCAATTATATGAGCCAAAGTCATAGGTCTTACCTTTAGACGACATCTCTATTATTTTTAAATTTGGTGCTGGATAAGGGACTTGAACCCTTATGGCTATAAAGCCGACAGATTTTAAGTCTGTTGTGTAAACCAATTCCACCAATCCAGCAAAATTTGGTGAGACCAGAGGGACTTGAACCCTCGGCTAACTGCTTAAAAGGCAGCTACTCTACCAACTGAGTTATGATCTCATTTAACTTAACTAGACGATTAGATTAAGTATCATACCAGATATTATATTTGCAGTAATCGTCTAAAACATTAATTGTTAAATTTGGCTGCTCAGGACGGACTTGAACCGCCGAATAGGTTGATTAACAGTCAACTGCATTGCCAACTTTGTTACTGAGCAATATAATATAAATTTTATTAAATACAAGATTCAATATTACAATTATAACCATATATAATATAAATAATAATTATTGCTGTATGAATCTTTAAACTAGACATATTTGTTTATTACTAGCCTATAATGTAATTAAATAATTATAATGTAATTTAATAATTGCTGTATATGTCTAAATTGTTTTTCTTCAATA
>JALEXS010000057.1 GCA_022780025.1 Mollicutes bacterium
TAATGCGCTGGTTTCTAGTTCCTGAAAAAGTAATGAATTCTCCATTTTTATACTTGGTTACGCAATCGAACTTGAATTCCCATGTATATTTCATAAAAAAATACCCCTTTCCTAATGTCTAGGATTTGGGGTACCTTTCATAGTTAACTTTTTTGCTATATCAATATTTGTTGGAGGTATTTTATAAAAAACGTTAGGATTATTATTAATGAGTTAATAAGTTTTACTTCGTTAATTAGTTGTAATGAAAGTAAAAAAAGATTATTTTCCAACAGTACCGATATTAAAAGATACTAGAAATCATTCAATTAAAAAAGAAAATACAATAAAAACATTAAATGGCGATAGTGTTATTTATAACATGAACCTGACTCTGGGATAACAATACAATTTCTAGTGTTAAAATGAGGCATCAAGAATATTTTCGATGTTTTTTAATTTAAGATAAACATTGCTAAGTTTGGCCAAAGAATATTTTTCTTTAACTATTCTATAGGTCTTTGTATCTAAAGCATTATTTATAAAAGTTCCATCATAATTTTCAGTTACATTATAGTCTCTAATAAATTCGATTAATTGTTCTATAGGTATTTCGTCTTTAAAAACTTCAAGTTCTAGTAAGCGTAATAAAGTTAATGCTAAATAAACAATTAAAAAGTGACCTTGTATTGAATAATCCTTTTGCAAATATACAGGCCTTGCTTCTAAGTAATTTTTCATAGTTCTAAAGCAGTGTTCTATACGCCATAGTTGATGATAGATTTTATAAATTTCTATTATTGGTACGTTAACTTCAGAAGTAACAAGCATGTTGTATCCTACAAATGTTAAATCTTATTGGATTTTTTCATAGTTGAGTTCATAAGCAATTTCTACAATTTCACCATTTTGATTATATGTTCTTGAGACAGCATATTTTTCAAGTCCACCGAGTTCATTTTTTAGTATTTTGTTTGAAGAAGGTTTGCGAACCTATGTTTAGTAAATATAAAGTTCAGTATTGCTATTTATTTGGTTCTTATGCTAAAGGTAAAGCAAAAGAAAAAAAGCGATCTTAATTTACTAGTTAACACAGATGTTACTGGTATACAATTTTATGAATTAATTGAAGCACTTAGAGAAAATCTAAAGAAGAAAGTTGATTTATTAAATCAAGACCAGATTAAAGGCAATAAGGATCTCGTAAACGAAATATTAAAGGATGGAATAAAAATTTATAGGTAATTTAAAAACAATTAACTAGTATCTTGAAAAGATTAGAAAGGATATTAAATTTGTTTTTGAACACACTAGTGATATTGATAATAAGACCGAACTAAAACAAGATGAAGTATTTCTTGATTTAGTTTATTTCAAAGTGAGTTTATAATTATGAATCAAATTTATAAAATTAGAAGAAAATATAGAGCAAATTGATATAAGAATAAATAATTATAACTATATAGAAGAATTTAAAAATGATTTAAAGTTTAATAACATATAATAATGAACAATATATTGAATTGTATTTAAATATTAACACTATCTTTATATTGACATTTATGTTAAACTTAATTATGGCTAATATATATAAGATAAATAAAGAAAATAATAATAACTATAAAGATAATAATGATAATAATAAAGGACTTAAGATCTTTATTATTATTATCTTAAATATAATCTTAATTATATTTATATTATCTTATTTATTTTTATTAATTATATTTAATAAAGATAATAAAAATAAAGTATCTAATAAAGAAGTAGAAGATTATATATCTAATTTCTCAATTGAGAAATTAGAGAATAATATAAATTATTTATCTTATAAATCTATTGAATATGATATCGATAATAAAATAGATATAACATATGATATAAAAGATATAAATAATTTATATTATTATTTAGAGATTAATGATAACTTAATCTCTAAATTATATATAGATAAAGATAATAATATAAATTTAATTAATTTAGATGAATATAAAGAATTAAATAATATAGAGATTTATAATCAATTAAAAATAGAAATTAATACATTAATTAAAGATATATTTTATTATCAAAATAAGGTAGATTTAATAAAAGATCATTATTTTAATATATCTAATAATTATTTATATATCATAGATAATATAAATAATAATGATTTTATTAAGATAAATAAATATGGATTAATAGAAGAAATTAATATTAAAAATAAGGTTAATTTATTAGCTACTTATAAATATATAAATATATAAAATAATCGATATAATCAATTAAATTTATTAAGAACATTGTCAATTATAAAATAATAATTAGTTCTAATTATAACTATTTAAATGTCAATATTAATTATTTTAAATATATATCAAAATACCTATAGAAAAATAAATATTTAACTTTTTCTTTCTTTTAGTATAATAAAACTATGAATTGAAAGAGAAATAAGAAGTTTAATCTTAGATTTAAATTCTATCTAAGTATATCTTTAAGTACTATAATTTTGTCAATTATAAGTGCAGGTTTTTCTAGTTGGATATATGTTAACGTAAATAGTAGTACTATTAATGATATTAATGTTAATGTAGGTAATGTTACATATAATGAATTATTTACTATGGGTAATAATGATTTAACTATGTTTTTCTTAGGACCTGATGGATTAGTTGAAGATGAAACAATAGTATCATCTTCAAAAATAGTAGCTAAATTTCATATTATTAATAGTGTAGCTTATAATATATCTAATAATGGAGTATTTAATTTTGAATCTATATTAGAATGTAGTAATCAAGAATTTATTAATACATATATTGAAGCACCTACATTAGATGTATTACCGGTAAGTAATACATCTAATAAAGTAAATAATAAAATTATAAATGATATTAAAATAAATGTAGGAAGTAGTGGAACTACTAAGATTGAATTAACATATAACGTTAATGATACATCAAATAATATAAAATCATATTATTCTAATAAACCTACATTTAATTTTAAATTAAGGGGTAAATAATATAATGAATAAATATAGTAATAAATATAATATTAAATATTTTTTCATAGTTCTTTTATTATTTATATATTCCTTATTTAATATAGGTGTTAGTAGTTTTGTTATTAATAAAGAAATAGATATAAGAGATATATCTATTTCTAATGGTGCTAAAGCAGTATGCTATTTTATAAAAGATAACAAAACATATAAATATACATCGATAGAAAAAGCTTTAGATGTAGCTAAAAATGATAATACTAATAATACAATATATGTAATACCAGGAACTAATTCTATAATAACTAGAGATTGTGAAATAGCTAGTGGAGATAGTTTAATATTACCTTACGAAGGGGAAACTTATGAAGATGCTGGTAGAAGTAAACAACGCAATACATTTATTGATACTGATGCAGCAGGTGTTAGTGAATATCGAAAGAGTCTAGTAAAAGTAGAAGATAATGTATCTATTACAAATAATGGAACCATTATAGTTGGAGGAGAACTAGGAAGAGGTGCTAGTAATCAAAGACCTACAGGACATACAGTTGGAAAATATTCAGAAATATTATTAGGCTACAATAGTCAAATAATAAATAACAACAACGCTGTTATTAATTTATTCGGATATATAAAAGAACATCAAAGCAATAATGAATCGTTAGTGACTTTTAATAATGGCTCAAAGATTTATTTACCATTTGTTATATATGATTTTAGAGGAGGATCTTATTCTTCAGCGGCTAATAGTCAAAATGTTATGCCTTTTAATATTTTTGATTTTCCAAATATACATTCTCAAATGAAATTTAATTATGGTTCAACACTATTTGGACTATTAACCGTAAATGCTAGCGATAAAGTTAATATTCCTGATCCTGTAAGTGTTTTAGGAAAAAGTAACTCATTATTTTTAATGTCAAATAATTGTTCAATTAATATTAAATATAATTCTGTGTCACATTTATATACAACTTTAGATACTGGACCAACTATAACAAGTAGTAATATTAACAAAACTGAAATTAAAATTAATGGTGATTTAAATTTAACAAAATTAAATTTAACATTTATCTCTAGTATCGATACTTCTAAATATTATTGTCCTTTGTCCTATAAATTTAAAGTTGTTGTTGAATCAGGAACAACAACTTTAGTGAATAAAGTAAAATTCTACACAGGTTCTGAATTAATAGTTAATACTAATGGTAAATTAGTTATAGGCAATAACTCTATTTTTTATCAAAAATATACAGATGAATGCACGTACGCAAGTGGTAATATATTGATGCCTCCAAATTTAGGACCAGCAAAACTTATTAACAATGGACAAACTGAAATAAATAGTTCATTTGGTGGAAATATAGAAACTAATACTACAGGTGCAAAAGTGATAACATCATCAGGTTTTAAATCGACTATTACTTCAGACGAAGTTCTTTCAGCATCTACAGGAGGTGCTTCATGGACATATAAAACTATCACTGGCTATGCTTTAGGTAAAATAGCTAATTCTGCAAGTGATGTATCAAGTAATTTAAGAAAGTTTAAAGCAACAAATTCATATACATCACAAGGGAATTGGTGGCAAGGTTCATATGATACAGGTCAAACTGAGACTATTAGTGGTATAAAAGATGGCTCAAGTTGTATTACTGAAGATACATTAATTATGATGGCTGATGGAACTTATAAGAAAGCTATTGATATTCGTTCTGGTGATCTAGTAATGTCAGTTAATCATGAAACTGGTAATATTGAACCAACTCCAATTATATTTAATGTTCATATTGAAGAAGAAGCATCTAATTATGATGTTTTATCATTAGAATTTTCTAATGATAAAAAAGTAGAAGTAGTATATGAACATGGATTCTTTGATTTAGATACTATGCAATATGAATATATTGATGAAAATAATTATAAATCATTTATTGGACATAGATTTGTTACTATTGATTATATTAATGGCAAAGTAGTTAGAGGCGAAGCAACTTTAAATAATGGCTATGTCAATAAGGATAAAAATGTAAGAATTTGTTCACCATTAACTTATAAGAATTTAAATATTATTACAGAAAATATGTTATCAATTTCTGGTGCAATTACTGGTTTATTTAATATATTTGAATATGATGAAAATTTAGCTTACGATGCAATTAAGAAACAAAATGATATTGAAACTTATGGTTTATTTGAATATTCTGAATTTAAAGATCTAATGCCTTATGAAGTATTTGATGCATTTAATGTTCAATATTATAAAGTAGCAATTGGAAAAGGTATATTAACTGAAAAAATGCTTGATGAATATATTAGAACATATGTTCCAGGTATAAAAGAACAAATGAATAAATAAAGAGTTTCAATATACTAAAATTATCAATATTTAAAAAAATATTTAGGTTTTGCAAGGTTTTTATTAAATATAAAGGGTTTTTAATAAGTTTTGATAATAATTATTTAAGGTTTTGCATAGCTATAAAAGCTATTGCTCCTTGATTAATTGATTGCATTTCTTCTAATCTTTTAGTTGTATTAGTTAAATCTAATATTTGAGAATCAGTATTGGTTATTTCTCTATTTATAGCGTTATAATACCCTAAATTGTCATTCATTATTTCATACAAAGAATATTGATTATTTTTAATAGATTCAAGATTATCATTGATGGATTCTAAATTATTTATGATTAAATTTTGTTTTAATTCATCTTCATACATATTGCAAGCACCATTAGGGCCAGTAAAGGAATCACATCTTCCCGAATCAAAGTATTCACTAATAGAAGAAACAGCGATTATATTTCTATATTTAGGATAAATTATATCTAAACTATATAAATTATCTAAAGCTTCAGTAGTTTGATTATGTAATTCTGATAATTGCGTGTATTTTTCTTTTAATGAATTTTGCTTTTGCTCTAATATATTTTTTAATTGTTGTACTTTTTCATTATATTTTGCCATTTCTTTTTCATAATCTTCTTTATATATAGGTAACTGCTTTTCTTTTAATTTCTTATAATAGCGTAGTTTTTCAGAAAAAGTAGGTTCGTTCCAATAATTACTGAAGTTTTTAATGCAACATATAAAACCATAAATATCTAATACAAGAAGTCCCATTGTTGCAACAAATGCCAAAAAAATCCAAATCCAGTGGCGTATTTTAAAAGAAATATTAAGCCTATGAAAATCAACACCCCCAATAAGCTTAAGAATAGGTCCCCTATGAAACTTGAAAAATAATCACCTTTATTATCTGTAACCTTTTTTTCAAACTTTTGCATAACTGGTTTTGGTATATCAGAAATTATCTTATCTATATCGAAATCATATTGATTTGCAATTGCTTTTAATTCAAGTTTTTGTTCTAATTTTAAACTTTCTAGTTGCAATACTTTCTTTAAATACTCTTTATTATCCATTTAATTAGCTTCCTTTTGTATTGACACATTTTCGTAATTAATACACTTATATATTAAGATAAGTTTTACTAAAAAAACATCGACAGAAAATGGCTATTCTTTAATAATAAGGAGACTTGCAAGAAATTTTGTGTTTGAGTAATTAAAAGTCATAATTTTCTCTTTCATTTAAGCTAAAATTTCAAAGCCTAATTGATATCTTTCTTCTTCGCTTAATTCTGAAATATATTTCTCCTTTTTCTTTGATGCTGTATTGTTATAATC
>JALEXS010000058.1 GCA_022780025.1 Mollicutes bacterium
TTGATTACTATAACAACAAAAGGATTAAAAGCAAAACAAAATGGATGCCTCCATCTAAGTTTAGGGAAGCATCCATGTCAGTCTTGTGATATAATCCAGTTAATAAACATTTAGTGTCTAGGAAACTGGGTACCCATCATATTCTAAGCTAGTAAGTAGTCTTTTTATTTTATTAATAAATAGAATATCAGCACTACAAGTTAAAATCATTTTATAAATATAGTTAATTATTATATAATTAAACAAGGTAAGTTTATGAATAAGAAGATTAAGAAATTCAAAATTAGTACTGCTATTATATTTGGCTTTGAAATTATAAGTTTAGTTAGCTTTATGCTTCTTTATATTTTTAATATTTTTAATTTAAAGACATATGTTAAAAGTACTTATTTTTTATATATCACAATTGCTTTTGTTGTTCTTGATATGCTTTATTTACTTTCTGTTTTATATAGCGTTTTTAAAGTTAGACAAAAAAGTGATATAAGAACTGTTGATATTTTAGGAAATGATATTAAAGAAGCTTATGCTTTTGGACTTATTGGATTTGTAGTTGTTGATGAAAATGATATTGTTTTATGGGAAAGTGATATTCTTTTACAAAAACAATCTAATATTATTAATAAAAATATTTTTGAATGGTGTCCAAAATTAAGAGATTTAATTAATAAAGATGTTGGAGACACTGTTCTTGTATTACAAAATAATAGTTATTATCAAGTAAAATACTTGAGATCTGCAAGGTTATACATATTTAAAGACGTTAGTGAATATGAAAACTTATTAAAAATGAGTAGGGAACAAGCAACATGTATTGGCGTATTTATGATAGATAATTATGCTGATGTTGTTGGAACCAATGATGATAATAACGACTTAATTGCTAGAGTTAAAAATCTTATTTTTGAATATGCAAAAGAACATAATGTTTTACTTAGACACTTTAGAAGTGACGCTTATTTCAGCGTTTGTGATTATAGAAGTTTAGAAGGAATGGAAAAGGATGGATTTTCTATATTAGATAAAGTAAGAAGTTTAGGTATTAATGAAACTTGTCAACCTACTTTATCAATTGGATTTGCTCATGATTTCCCTGATGTTAATAAATTAAATAGTATGGCCTCTAACGCAATAGATATTGCTATGAGTCGTGGTGGAGATCAAGCAGTTGTTTCTAAATATGGAAGTGAACTTGCTTTCTATGGTGGAAAAACTGAAGCTATTGAAAAACGTAATAAAGTTAAAGTTCGTGTTGTTGCTGACTCATTAATTGGTCTTATAAATAGAGCATCTAATGTCTTAATTATGGGACATATTGATATGGATATGGATGCTATGGGTAGTGCTCTTGGTATAAAAGCTATTTGTGATAGTTTCAATAAGCCAGCTTTAATTGTTTACGATCCTAAATTAGCAGAAAAGAAAGTTAGAACTGCTGTTGCAAGCCAATTTGATAGTGAAGAATTAGAAAAAATTGTAATCTCTCCTAGAGATTGTAAAGATAAATTAAAACCTCAAACCTTAGTAATTGTCGTTGATGTAAGTAGACCATCAATTACTATGTATCCAAAATTATTAGAAGCAGCTGATAAAGTTGTTGTTATTGATCACCATCGTAGAGCTGAAGAATTTATTGATAATCCAGTTTTAAGTTATATTGAGCCTAGTGCTTCTAGTGCTAGCGAACTTGTTGCTGAGTTAATTAAATATTCGAGTTCAAGCCCTCAAATTAACTTACCTTCTAAGTTTGCTACGTTTATGTTATCAGGTATTTTCCTTGATACAGGATTCTATAAATCAAGAAGTGTTGGTTTAAGAACATTTGATGCTAGTGGTATTTTAAAAGAATATGGCGCAGATAATGCTTTAGCTGATGATTTATTAAAGGATGAATATGAAGAATATGCTCTTGTTAATAAGATATTAGGTACTATGAAGACTCCTTTCTATGGTGTTGTATACTGTAATAGTGGTGATTCTGATATTATAGAAAGATCTACATTAGCTAAAGTTGCTAACCAATGTATGCAATTAAAGGGTATAAATGCTTGTTTCGTTATTGGATGTACTGGTTCTGATGAAGTTAGAATTAGTGGTCGTAGTGATGGCAGCATTAATGTTCAAATTCTTTGTGAAAAAATGGGTGGTGGAGGTCATTTCTCAATGGCTGCTGCTAGCTTTAACGGAAAAAAATGTAATGAAGTAGAAGATATTTTATTAGATACATTGCAAGATTATTTATCAGAAGCTAGATCTTCTGGAGAAAAAGAGGAGAATTGATATGGAAGTAATTTTATTACAAGATGTTAAGGGCATCGGAAAAAAAGGTGAAACTGCTACAGTTAATGATGGATATGCAAATAATTTTTTAATTCCAAAAAAACTCTGTGTTAAAAAGACTGCTGGTAGCGTTGCTACATTAAATAGACAAATTGAAGATAAGAAAAGATTAGATGAAGAAAATAAGAAAAAAGCATTAGAGACTTCACAATTTTTAAAAACTTTAACTTTAGAGTTTAAAGCTAAAGCTCAAAAAGATGGAAGTATGGCTGGAACAATTTCAACTAAAGCTATCGCAGAAAAACTTAAAAGCGATTATAATATTGAAATTGATAAAAGAAAATTTATTGATAAAATAGTTGTCAATGCATTTGGTGTTTCTAATTTAAAAATTGAACTTTATAAAGGTGTAATTGGTGTTATAAAAGTTCACGTTTCGGAGGAAAAATAATGCCTTCTAAAAGAGCGTTGCCAAACGATTTAGCTGTAGAACAAGCTATTTTAGGATTAATGATTATAGATGATGCCACTGCAACTACTCTTTTAGCGTCGCTTGAAATCGATGATTTTTGTGAAGAAAACCCTCAGAACCGCACTATTTTTTCAGCAATTAAAAGAATTAAAGATAAAAATGAACCAGTTGATTTTACTACTGTTACTAGTGAATTAGTTTTAATGAAACAACTTGATGCTGTTGGTGGATTTGATTATTTAAAATTAATAACTGAATCTGTTGTATCGATTTCTAATTATGAATTTTATTTGAATTCTTTAAAAGATTATGCGGTCTTAAGAAGACTTATGAAGTCAATTAACGAATTAGAAGATGTTTATTATAACAAAGGAATTTCTAATATAAACGATTTTATTAATTATGCTGATAAAAGAATTACCGATGTTACACGTAGTAGACGTGTCGAAGGATTTAAAAAGACTAAAGAAATTGCCGGTAGTGTTACTACTGAAATTTTGAGTAGGATTAATGGAGATGCTTCAACGTTAACCGGTATAACTACTGGCTTTTCAAAATTAGATACAATTACTGGTGGATTAAAAAAAGGTGAATTAATATATATGGCAGCTAGACCTGCTGTTGGTAAAACTGCATTAGCTCTTAATATCTGTTTTAATGCTGCTAGTAGAAGTAATAAACCAGTTGCTATTTTTGAACTCGAAATGCCTTCTGAAACTTTATTTAAAAGATTGTTAGCTGCTCGTAGTAATGTTGAATTAGATAAAATTAATAAAGGATTTTTAACTCAAAAGGAAAAACTCAAAATTAAGGACGCTGCTGATGAAATTAGTAGAGTACCTTTGTATATTGATGATAATAGTGGAACTAACATCGATGATGTTATTGCAAAAAGTAGAAAACTTAAAAATGAAGTTGGTGAAATAGGACTTATTATGGTTGATTACATCGGTATTTTAGGCGATCCAAAATTCGTAAATAGAAATGATTCTAGACAAAATCTTGTTTCTAGTTATTCTAGAAAATTAAAAGAATTAGCATTAGATTTAAAAGTCCCAATTCTTGTTTTATCTCAGCTTACTAGAAAAGTTGAAGATAGAGATAATAAAAAACCACAATTAAGTGATTTAAGAGAATCAGGTTCTTTGGAACAAGATGCTGATCAAGTATTACTTATTTATAGACCTGCTTATTATGAAGAACAAGGTATATCGTTAGATGGAACAAATTCTAATTTTAAAAAGAAGAATAACAATGGTGATATGCCAATAAGCAGTCAAGAAAAAGAAAAGCCACAAACAAAAACTGCTGACGGTGCAGATATTGTTACAATAAATTTAGCTAAAAATAGAAACGGTGCAACAGGTATTGCAAAATTATTATTCTTTAAACCTGTTGGTAGATTTGATGTTCCTGCTGAAGAAACTGAAAACGCAATTTCTAATTTCTCAGATTTTTAAAATGATTAAGTTACATTGCATTGCTAGCGGGTCTAAAGGAAACGCTTGTGTTATTTATAATGATGAAACAACTATTCTAATTGATTGTGGAATATGTAAGAAGAGATTAGTTGAGGGTTTAAATGAGATTAATAAAAGCATAAAGGATATAAATTATGCTTTCTTTACTCATGACCATTCTGATCATATAAAAGGTGAACAATTTATCAATAAAGAAATAAAATATAGTGTTTTAGGCGTTTTAGATTTGGATTATGATCATGTATTAAAAGTTTTTTCACAATATAACTTTGGAACTTTTAATATTTGTGTATTAAAGACAAGTCACGATGCTACTAATTCATGTGGTTATTTAATAAATGACACGGACAGTTCGTTAGTTTATATAACTGATACTGGTTTTATTCCTAAAAAGACTTTAGATATTATAAAAAATAAAGACTTATATTTTATTGAATCGAATTATGATGATAATATGCTTCAAAATTCGAATAGGCCACGTATTTTAATTGATCGTATATCATCTAAACACGGGCATTTATCTAATTATGATAGTGTTAAGTTTATGTCAAAAGTTATTGGAAATAATACAAAAGAAATTATATTGGCTCATATTAGTGAAGAATGTAATACTGAACAGAAAGCTTTAGAAACTTATCTTAATTATTTTGAAGATAATAAAATTGATAATTCTAAGATTGTTATTAAATGTGCGAAGCAATATAGGAGTATTGATTTATGATAAAAATTAAATTTCTAGTTGTAGGCAATTTAAAAGAAGAATATTTAAGAAAAATGTCTGATGAATATTTAAAAAGATTATCTAAATTTGCTTCTATAAATATAATTGAATTTAAGGAATTAGAATTACCTAAAGATTTAAACGAGATTAATATACAAAAACATTTAGAAAAAGAAGACGAACCAATAATTAAAAGTATTAAAAATGAAGATTATTTGGTATTATTAGATTTACATGGCAAAAGTGTAAGTAGCGAAGCTTTTGCTGATATTATTAGTGGAGCTATTAAGACTTTAAGAGGCAATCTAATAATTGCAATTGGAGGAACATTAGGAATAAGTAAAGCATTATTAAATAGGGCAAATTTTAGATTAAAAATTTCAGATTTAACATTTACCCATCAGTTCTGCAGGGTTATTGCATTAGAACAACTCTATAGAGCATTTAAAATTAATAATCACGAAGCCTATCATCATTAATATGGAATACGAATTATTTAAAGATTTTAATAGAATAAACGATAAAGAAAATCCTTATTGTGGGGTATTTGAATATAAGGATTGTACATTTGTAATTGAACCTAATTTTTATACACAATTATTAGGAATGAAAGAACACCACTTAGATAAATTTGATTTAATAATGGATGCCTTATTTGCCATTGTAGAAAAAAATAAAAAAGTAATATTTACTGCAGATTATGAATTTCCAGCTTGTTATAAAGATGGCTTCATTTATCGAGAAATTACTGATATTACGGATCCTCTATTAATATTTGTTGAAGATAAATCACGCGGAAGTGATTATGGAGATTAGTAAAAAAAGGGGCTGTTGAAAAACTGATTAACTAACAGCCCTTTTATTTTGTAAAAAAAGACCAAAAATTAATAAATTCCTGGTCTTTGATATAATAATCTTTGCTTAGGAGATTATTATATGGGTTATTTTACCACAATTCAGATG
>JALEXS010000045.1 GCA_022780025.1 Mollicutes bacterium
AAAATGACACCTAAAGAATTTTATGAATCAGTTAAAAACAAAAATTTCGAACTTCCCCTAGGGGAAGGCAACACAAAAGATACTACTTAATTAAATATTAATACACAATTTAATTTGTACTTGACAAAGGGAGTACTTTATTTTAATATTCATAAGTTTTTAAAAGACCGTATATATTTATTTAATGGAAAAGCAGTTGATGCTTTGATTTTAATAAATACACCAGACTCTATCTTATTTATTAAAGATTGGTTTGGAAATAATGGAACTATTTTTAAAAAAGATGATAAATTATATTTCAGTGTTAAATGTGATGAAAATTCATTATTTTATTGGTTAATACAATATGGCGATAATTTTACTTTGATTGAACCAACTGATTTATTAGAAAGATTAAAAGATTTTTATAATAAACAAGCGCAAAGATATAATCAGTAACTCTTTGCTCTACATATTTTTTAAAGTATAATATCTATATAATTAAATATAGAGGATAATATTATGCGCTTAAAAAAGATTGAAGATGTTGCAAAAAAACTTAATATTGATAAAAAGTATCTCGAATTTTATGGTCAATATAAAGCTAAAATTAATGATTCTTTTTTTGATGTAGTTAAAGATAATGATGATGGTAAACTAGTTTTAGTTACAGCAATTACACCTACAAAAGCAGGTGAAGGTAAAACTACAATGTCTATTGCTCTTAATGAAGGATTAAATAAATTAGGAGTAAAAAGTTTAGTTTGTCTTAGAGAACCATCTTTAGGCCCAGTATTTGGATTAAAAGGTGGTGCAACTGGGGGTGGAAAAGTTACTGTTGAACCAAGTCTTGATATAAACTTACATTTTACTGGTGATATGCATGCTTTAACTAGTTCTATTAATTTAATTAGCGCTGTAATTGATAATCATATTTATCAAGGCAATGAACTTAATATTAATCCTAATATGGTTTTATGGAAAAGAGCCATCGATATGAATGATCGTGAGCTAAGAACTATTGAAATAGGACTTGGTGAAAAAAATGGTGTTCAAAGAATAGATCATTTTGAAATTACTGTCGCTAGTGAATTAATGGCTATTTTATGTATTAGTAAAGATAAAGAAGATTTTAAAGAAAGAGTAAATAATATTATTGTTGCTTATGATTTTGATAATAATCCAGTATATTTAAAACAATTAAATATTACTAATGCGATTATGCTTTTAATGAAAGATGCATTAAAGCCTAATTTAGTTCAAACTCAAGAGAATAATCCTTGTATTATTCATGGCGGACCTTTTGCAAATATTGCACATGGTTGTTCTAGTTTGATAGCTACAAAATTAGCTTTAAAAATGGCTCCAATTGTTATTACTGAAGCAGGGTTTGCTGCAGATTTGGGTGCAGAAAAATTTTTAGATATAAAATGTAGAGTTGGTAATTTAAAACCAAGTGCTGCAGTTTTGGTAGCTACTATTAGGGCATTAAAATTACATGGTGGAGAAGATTATAATAATTTGAATCAAGAAAATATTGAAGCTTTAACTGAAGGTTTTAAAAATTTAGAACAACATTATTATAATTTAAAAAAATATGGTTTACCTATTGTTGTAGCTATTAACCATTTTTATAATGATACACAAAATGAAGTTGATACTTTAATTAAACTTTGTAAAGAACATAACTTCCCTTATGCTTTCTGTGATGGCTTTTTAAATGGTGGAGAAGGATCTATAGATTTAGCTAAAAAAGTATTAGAAACTATAGAAACAAAACGTTCTTCATTTAGCCCAATTTATGATTGTGATTTATCAATTTCTGATAAAATAACCAAGATCTGCAAGGATATTTATCATGCTGATGGTATTGAATTATCTGATTTAGCTTTAGAAAATATTGAAAAAATAAATAAATTAGGTAGAAGTAATTTACCTATTTGTATGGCAAAAACACCTTTAAGTTTCTCAGATAATCCAAAATTATTGAATGCTCCTAGAAATTTTATTGTTAAAATTAAAGATGTTAAATTATCTAATGGGGCAGGTTTTATTGTCTGCTATTGTGGTGATATATTAACAATGCCAGGTTTACCAAAAGTTCCTGCAGCAACAAAAATGTAATTTAACCCCCCAATTCTTATTGATTCTATACGACTTGTATTATAGGAAACTATAATGCTTAAAGTCGAAAATTTATCAAAACATTATGAAATTGATAACGGCAACAATGTCGTTATTCTAAATAATATAACAATTAATTTTCCAAATAGTGGAATAGTTTTTGTTTTAGGTAAAAGTGGCTCAGGAAAAACTACTCTTCTTAATATATTAGAATCATTATTAAGACCAACTAGTGGATCAGTTTTTTATGATGATAAAGATTTATATAAATCTAGTAATAATGATCTTTTGAATTATAGAAAGAAAAACATAGGTATTTTATTTCAAAATTATAATTTATTAGATAATTTAACAGTTTTAGAAAATTTAGTTATCTTCGAAGAAATACATGATATAAAGCAGAATAGAATTTTGGATTTACTTAATCAAGTTGGCTTGGGTCATAAAGTAAATAGTTTGATTGATACTTTAAGCGGTGGAGAAAAACAGCGAATTTCATTTGTTCGCTCGATAATACATGAACCAAACATTTTATTTTGCGATGAGCCTACTGGTGCCTTAGATCCAATAAACGGTTCTTTATTACTGAAATATATAAAAGAGTATAGTCAAAATCATCTTGTTATCTTTGTTACACATAATGAACAATTAATAGATTTTAGTAAAGATAGGTTTATTAGAATTAAAAATGGTAAAGTTTATGAGCAAAAGAACTTTTAATAAACGATTCTTCATATTATCAAAAAGGTTATTTGTAGTTAATAAAATTAAATTGCTTTTATTTTCAATTTCTTTATTATTTAGTTTATCAATAACCTTATTAACAACAGGCTTTTATTTCGGTACTAAAGAAGAAATAATAATACTGCCATCGACATATTTGAATTGTAATAAATTTACCTTTTCAAAATTAGAAAATAAAAGTAATGACAATACGAATTTTAAAATATCTAAGAAAAGTAGACCAACAATCACAGAATCTTTTAATTATTTAAATGCAATTTCAAATGTTTACATTGATTATAATTTAGATTTTTTTATAAATGGCAATGTAGAGATAACAAGCGATAATAAAAGTATAAAGTTTGCTTCTATTGAATTATATTATTTTAATGAAAATGATATAGATATTATTGTCAATGATACATTTAATAAGCAATTTAAAAACATGTTTAATAAGGACTCTTTATATGAAATAATTAGTTTTAATTTCACTAATTCATATAAGTATGGAGAGATGGTTAAAGAAGAGTATATTAGTGTTGATGAAGTGTTTAACTTTGATTGTAATTTATATGTTTCTGAAATAAGAAATGAATTTAAATATCTAAATAATTCAAAAATATATTTCCCTTTTGCCCTTTTAAAAAAATATCTTCAAAAAACCTCAACTAGTAAAATTAATAGACAATTTATTAAAAATTATAAATGGTATGATCTATTAAAAAACGCAAAAAATAATGAAGATATAACAAGTTTTTCTTTAAATTTTTGGGTTTTTAAAGATGATGTAAATTTATTTTTTAATGTAATTAGCTCTTCAAATGAATACGAAATTGGAAACAACACTTTTGATGTAGTTACATCATTTAATGATATCATTAATATATTTATGATTGCCTTAATTGTGTTTTCAATCATATCAATATTGCTAACCTTTATATTATTAATTTTTGTGATAATGTCGATATATCTTAAAGAAAAAAAGAATATTGCAATCTTAAAGACTATGGGTGAAAGTAATAAAAATATCACAAAAATATTTTTAACAAATATTTCGATAGTTTATATAATCTCTGCATTTATTACGATTATATTGTCAATCATAATAAAATATTTTATTAATTTATATGCACATAAATTTATAAATTCAAATTTAATATGTGTGAATTTTCTTAATAATAACTTCAAATATAATTTTATTATAATGCTTTTATTTATATCTTTTTATTTAATAATCAAGTTGATTGTTGATGTATCTATTTATAAGCAAGATTTTAAAAATATCGGCGAAATTTTAAGGGAAGAGTAAATGATAGTTTTAGATAATATTTCTAAGAAATTTAATGATGATTATGTATTTAAAAATATAAGTTTTACTATTAAACAAAACGGCTTTTATGGTATATACGGTCAATCAGGTTGTGGAAAAACAACATTATTGAACCTAATTTCAAGTTTAGATAATGATTATGAAGGGCAAATTATAATTGATGGTAATTGCTATAAAAACGAAAAAGATTCACTAAACTCAAATTTTAGAATTAAAGAATGCGGATTTATTTTTCAATCTTTTAATTTAATTGAAGATGATACTGTAATTAATAATATTAAATTAGTTCAAGACGCATTTAATAATTTAGATAAAGAGATTAAAGAAAGAAATCTAAAAGAAGTTTTAGAGTATCTTGAACTAGATAATTATAAAGAATATTTAGTTAAAAATTTGAGTGGAGGAGAAAAGCAAAGAGTAGGAATAGCTAGAGCTATTATTAATAGACCAAAATATATTTTTTGTGATGAACCTACAGGTTCCCTAGATGAATTAAATAGTGAAAAAGTTTTTAGAATATTAAAATTACTAAGTACACATACTACTATAATAATAGTTTCTCATGACTTAAATTTACTTGAAAAGTATGCAGATTCCCTGTGAACCCCAAAATTTTTACTTATATTCAAACAGCAAATGTTTGTTTTCTAAATTCTACAGGACTCATATTATTAAGTCCAGTTTTAATT
>JALEXS010000061.1 GCA_022780025.1 Mollicutes bacterium
ATGCGCTGGTTTCTAGTTCCTGAAAAAGTAATGAATTCTCCATTTTTATACTTGGTTACGCAATCGAACTTGAATTCCCATGTATATTTCATAAAAAAATACCCCTTTCCTAATGTCTAGGATTTGGGGTACCTTTCATTATTAACTTTTTTAACTATTTTACTGTTATTAAAAATTAATAAACTTAAAATAAAATTCATAGCAAATAATCACAAAAATAAGCATATTTTCCTATTATATTGCAAATTTTAAATTTAGAAATAATTGTTTATTGACTAATCTTTGTCAGTTATAAGACTTAAAATACCATAATTTATTAGTAAAATTAAATGTTAATTTAACATTATCGTATTTAGTGGAATCAGCATATAAGGGGGAGTTATTATTAGAACAAAATTTCCTAATATTAGCATTAATTTCACTATAAGCGTTATTTTGATTTATTGTATCTAAAATAGGTACAAATACTCCTTTATAATTTAAGTAATATTTATTATCACTAGATTTAATTATTTGATTATCTATTATTTTTATTACTTCTTTAGGAGTTACAGTATAATCAGTTAAATTATTTTGATCTTTTGGATTACTTCCGCCTATTAAGAAATCATTGGATGTATATAAGAAATACTTTTTATTATCACTAGAATTAATAAATAATCTAGTTTCAGTATCAAAAGTACCTACCATATTTAAATTATTATCTTTTAAATATGCTAATTTACCTGATATTAATGGTAATGAGTTAAAAGAACTTATACAGTTAACACTAGATTCATAAGTTCTATGTTGGCTACTAAACCACCAACTTCCAATTTGCTGTCCTTTAATATCATACGTTTTAACGTATTGAGAGTTTTTAATTTCGTTTAAATCATCTTTACTAAATAAAATTGGTCCAGATAATAAATATTTATAATCACCAACAATATCTTTGATTGTTAAATTCCCTAAAATAACGTGATTTGATGGTTTAGTATAATCCCAATAAGTCTTAATAGCATTAACTCCATTGAAATAAGATTTATGACTTCCGCTATTATAGAAATAAAATGATCTGTCGTATGCCATTATGCTTCCACAATTTCTTTTGGTCTCACCTTTTATATAAACATCAACAATAAGTGGAACGTTAATATTAACATCTTTATATGTTACTTCTTCTCCAGGATCTAATATGAGATTAGAGTTATTTTCAGAAATTAACGATGAACCTGGTAATAATATTATTTTACTTTTTAAAGTCAAAGAATAATTATTAAAAACTTTTAAATCGTAAAAAGAAGGAATAGGTACGCCTATACGAGCCCAGTCAATTTTAATATCTTTTGTTATTTTATATTTAATTGTTGCATTTAACGGAATTTGACTATTTAAAATAATATTGGCTTTAAAATTAAAATGATATCTATAATAATACATTTTCTTATATAAAATATTTCCGCTTTGTGAAGCTATATCACTTGGATATAGTTTTTCATTAATATAAGGAATTATTTCGAAACAATCATCATTGCTTATCTTATTTCCCCACGAAAATATACCTGCAGTATCATTACTAATTATGTTTGCATATATATTACTAACACCTAATGAACCTAAATCCATTTTTAAATACCCTTGTATATTAGTTCCGTGGTACGAAATAATAGGTACTTCAATGTATGCAAAACGATATTCATCAAAAGGCGACTGTCCTTTACCATAGCCATAGGTCATTTGATTACCACCTTTTGCATCAGTAACAACTAATACGCCCATTATTGTTCCACTATTTTTATTTATTATTTTACCAGTACCGATTCGATCGATAATTGAGCCATATACATTAAGGGTACCACCATCAACAATTATATTATGACCATTTAAATCAATTTGTGTATAATTTCCAATTATTTGTGAAAAAGTAACATTAGAATCTACACCACCTACTTTAGCCCCTATATTTAATTCACCTTTAACAGTTAAATCACCATTTAATCTAATAAGTAAAGAACAATTATTATTTTTAATATAATTATTACCATAATAATCCAAAGTGATATTAGCTTGTGCATCTCTATGATTTGTTGCTTCGTCACTTGAGATAGCACCCTTATTTGGAGTTTCAAAAATTTTATTATTTTGATATGTAAACTTAATATTGACTCCTCTTTGAATAACACATGTGTTTAAATAATCAAAGTTGCCATTATTCTCATAAGTTAAATCGTTATTTATATCATAATTACCATTAGTGCCACCTTTTCTACTGTCATAGATTGAGTATTCTCCAGATGTTTTACCATTGATAAATTCTGTCAATCCATTATTAGTGCCTTCATAATATTTTATGTATATTTGAGTGTTACCTGTTATCGGCTTTGAGAAATCAAACAAAGTGTCGCAACTATCACTATTATAATATGCATATTGTTCATAATTACTTATTTTTAAGTCGAATGGTTTAATATAACTATTTGGTTTAACTTTTAGCGTTGCAACAATATTATTTATTGGAGCATATTTTATAGTTGAAACAGTCCGCTCATAGGTTGTATAGGTATATGTATATTCATACCAAATGAATCCACTGCCTTTATGAACATTAGTAACAATTTCTTCATGATAGATTTTTACTATGGTTTGATTCCCATCTGAATCTGAATTAATTTTTGTATCTTTTAATGTCTTGGGAGTTATAATGTCATTTTCTTTTTTTGGAGAAGTCGTTGTCTCTTTTTCAGTTCTAGTTGATACAACCTTTTTATTGTTGTAATCATCAATTATTTCATCATTTTTATAGCTTTTACTATACACACTAACAATATATTCATTTTCATTTTTTGCTTTTATAGTTGACGTATTGTTAAAATAAATCCAACTAGATAATCCAACTGGTATTAATAAAATAAATAATAAAATAATGTATTTTAGTAAACTTTTTCTTTTAGAAACCATATTTATTTCCTTATCATATTTAAACTAACTGCAAAATCAAATGACAATTTTTCATATTCTATAAATGAAAAATTGTCTTTAAGAATAAAAGGTAAATAAACATTAAAATAATTATCTTCTTTATCGGTTAATTCTTGAGTAAATTCTAATAGTGATACCTTTGTATCGCTATATAGTAATGTTCTAGCATTTATATTCCCTTTATTATTTATAAAAGATGAAGTTATGTCTAATGAATTATATGTATATTCAGGTTTTTCAATCATACTAAATATAAATGTATCATTCACAATAGTGTTTTCATTATTTAATGAAAACATATCAAAATTACTATCACTTTGATAACTAATATTAATATCTATATATAAATTAGACGGCTTTGTCTTATGTAAATTAATAGCTTCAATTAATTTTGATAAAGTTATTTTAACTTTAAAACCAATATTTGAACTACTACATACATATTCATCAGTATTATTTTTATTTATTTTAAAATAATCAAAAGCATATTCACTTTTAAATATATAATATATCCCTTCATTTATAGTTAAATTTTCTTTAACTTCTCCTACGTTAACATTAACATCACTATTACTATTATAATTATTTACGCTTACCCAGCTAGAAAAGCCTATTCCTATAATAGAAAACATAGAAAAATATATTAATGATCCTATAAATATACTTTTATTTTTCATATCTAAAATCTCCTTTTAGATATGAAAAAGGGCTTATAATTACGTCTCTTCCTATATATATATATATATTGCTCATGCTTTTATTATAAGCACTTTAATATTAATTGACAAGAGCCACTTTGTGTCAGTTAAAAACGTATTTATTGACTAAATAATAATTATATTTTGAATATAAATATAACGTTTTCTTATGATAGTATCGTTATTTTTTAATTTTTCATCTCATATATTCTTTCTTAAAAAGCTTTCTTAAACATAATAAATGTCATATGATGTTTATAAATTTTCGATGACTTAACTGATACAATTTATTATAAGCTTATTAAAAATGTTACAAAGATAAATATATTCCTTTAGATATTTCTAATCAAAGAACAAAAGTGAATCAAAATGATTCACGTCCACGACTTAATTGTCGTGGTTTTTTATTTTTTCCTATATAATTTGATTTATGAAATATCGTAATTCAGATTTTCTAAATGATCTCTATTACAAAAGACAAGAATTTTC
>JALEXS010000062.1 GCA_022780025.1 Mollicutes bacterium
AATGTTAAAAATTAGTGATTATATTTATTTCTATAATAACGTTCGAATTAAAACTGGACTTAATAATATGAGTCCTGTAGAATTTAGAAAACAAACATTTGCTGTTTGAATATAAGTAAAAATTTTGGGGTTCACAGGGAACTTAACTATTTTTATAAAAAACAATAATTTTTCTATGATGAAATTATGTTCTTCTATTTTTATCAAAAGAAACTTAAAATATAAATATGTATCCAGAAATATTTGGTGTTATAGATTCATATAGTGTAATGCTATTATTAGGGGTAATATCTTCATTGGTATTATTATTTTTGTATTTAAAACATTTACAGTATGATTCTAAAATTATATTAGATTTACTTTTATCTGGAATAGTAGCCGTTTTCTTTGGTGTTGTATTTGCTTGTCTATTTCAAAACTTATATGAGTTTTGTCAAAATCCAAGTACTTATAAATTTACTTTTGCTTTAACTTTTTATGGTGGCCTTTTTGGTGGTGTTGTCTCTTTTTTATTAATGTATTTCTTTTATGTTAAAAAAAGAAATGGTGCAATCATGGGCGATATATTAATTGCTGCTCCAATGTGCATAACAATTGCTCATGCTTTTGGTAGAATTGGATGTTTCTTAGCAGGATGTTGTTATGGCAAAGAAACTACAATGTGGTATGGAATATATTTTCCGATATTAGAAAAGAAAGTAATACCTACTCAATTATTTGAAGCAATATTCTTATTTATTTTAACAATAGTATTAATTTTTATTACATTTAGATTTAAATTTAAATATACATTTAATATCTATTTATTATCTTATAGTATATTTAGATTTTTAATTGAGTTTTTAAGAGATGATCCTCGTGGAGGATTTTTATCTATATTTTCACCTAGTCAAATGCGGTCGTTAGGTTTATTTATTATTAATATACCTCTATATTTTTTCTTACGATATTATATTTTTAAAGATAAAGTAGGAGTAGAAGATGAAAACAAAAGATAATATCTTTAATATTTTAATTACATCTTTTGTATTTTTGTTTTTAGTAGCATTTCCTTTTGATTTGTTTATTAAAAATAATTTTTATATTCTTTTATCTCAAATAATAGCTAGTGTAGTATTTATTGTCTTTATTTTTTTATATAGTAAAAAATATATGAGAAAAATAGAATTTAAATTTAATAAATTAGATTTATTTTTCTTACCACTTGTAGTTATTTTATTTTGTAATTTTTATTATTTAGCGATTACTCATAATGGATTTAATATTAGATATGATGATTTATTTGTTATAAGATTAATATCAATTATATTTATTTCAATCAGTGAAGAATTATTATTTAGAAATCTAATATTAAATAATTTAAGTTTTAATTCTAAGTTAGTTAATATTATTATTTCTAGTTTAATTTTTGCCTTATATCATTTAGTTTATTTCTTTTCTAGTTTTAATCCTTTTGATTTATTAATAGTTTTATATACTTTTGGATTAGGAATGATTTTAGGTTTTATTTATGAATATAGTAATAATTTTCTATATATAATTCTTTATCATTTTTTATTTAATTTAATAAATGAGCTTTTATATTCTTATATGATTATAAATGAAAATACTACTTATTTTATAATTAATGGAGTAGTAGTTTCTTTATTTGGATTTATATATTTATTATCTATTTATTTATTTGTTTATAAAAATAGAATAAGTGAAAATAATTAAAAAAGTATTGTTTTTAACACAATAAACCTGCAGAAATCAGTTATTTTTCTTAATTTTTAAATTAATAAATTAATTTTACACCAGATTTTTTAAATAATTCCATTACTCCAAAAGGTGGTTCTTTATCAGTAATTACAATATCAATATCGTTTAGTGAGCATGTTCTAAATAAATAAGATTTATTAAATTTTGTATGGTCTATTAATAGTATTTTCTTTTTAGCGTTTACTAACATTTCATATTTACATTTTTGAGTATCAACATTAGCTTCAGTAATAAATCCATCTGGACTTAATCCTTTACAAGAAAGGAATATGGCATCTAAATTAAATTCTTTAGTCATATCAATTGTAAAATAGCCTGTCGTTGAATTTGTTTTTTTAGTTATTAAACCACCAGTAAGATATACATCAAGATCAGTAGTTTGAATTAAATTAAAAGCTGTATCTAAACTATTAGTAACAATAGTTGTATTTTTAAAATTTTTAAGATAATAAACTAATTGTCCAACAGTAGTAGAAGAATCAAAAAAATATGATTCACCATCAATTAAATATTTATTTGCTAAAGATGCAATTTTTCTTTTTTCAGTGGTACCTTCTAATTCTCTTAAAGATCTAGAAGATTCAGTTGCATTAGTATTAACACTAGTAACTCCACCTTTAACCATAACTAATAAACCTTGGGAATGCATTTTACTAACATCCCTTCTAATAGTTGAAGTAGAAGAATAAAGAAGTTTACTTAATTCCTTATAACTAATGAATTTCTTTTCATTAAGCAAATTTAAAATTTTGTTTTGTCTTTCGTCAATTATCATGTCTATCACCTATTCCTTTTATAACATATTTCGAATTAAAAAGGCAATAAAACGTTTCAAAATGTTTCATTTTTAATTAAATTTGTTAAGAAAAGTGTTATTTTTAATGAATAATTTTTGTAAATGATAAAAAAACATGACAATTTATGAACTAAAATGATTTAAATTTAGAAAAAATAAGAATAAAATTTCCTTTAGAATGAAAAAAATTGAAACATTATGAAACTTATAAGACAATATTTTGAAAATATTCCAAGTTTAATTCCAAATGTTTCTAAAATCATTCAAACATAGTAATTTTTTTGCTATAGTGAAAGCGCTTACAGGAGCATATGTTATGAAAAGAATTTTTAAATTCAGTTGTTTATTATTATCAGCAATGGCTTTAATGGGCTGTGGAAGGGAGACTGAAAAAGGTATTGATATGTCAAAATATCCTAATTATGTAGAGAATACCAATGAATTATCTTATTCGTTTGATGCAAAAGAAATTCAAGATCCATTTTGGAAAGGTAATGTAATCTATAATGAATCAGTTTTAATGTATCAAGATGAAGGAAGTGAAGAAATTTCTGGAAACTTGATGTATAAACCTACAAAAATAATTTCGGTTAGAGATTATACTTTAAAAACAGAATATAAAGAAAACGAAGACTATAAAGTTGAAGGAAATAAAATAATTTTATTAAATAAGAAATTAAATTATCGTACAAAACAACAAGTAGTTGGTGGTGAAGTTCCTGAAGGCTTTAAGTTAGTACCATCTATTTCAAATTTAAATACTGATATCGTTAATATGGGTGGATGTGTTTATACAGAATCTAGTTTTTATTATGGTGCTCAATTATGGGTTACTTATTCTTATGATATTAATGATATTGAAAAAGAATATGATATATTCCCTAAGTATAATTTAGATAAATTACCTAAAATTAAAGCTAAATTAGAAAATAAAGAACCTATTAAAATTGTTGGTTTAGGTGATAGTGTTTTAGAAGGTTGTTCATCATCAAAATTAATGAAACACGAACCTTTCTTAGATAATTTTATTGAACTTACAAGACAAGGTTTAGTTAGATTATATGATTATAACGATAAAGATATCGTTTTAGATAACCAATCAGTTGGTGGAAAAATGTCTAGTTGGGGTGCTCAAGATACTCAAGTTAATAATGTTATTAAAGCTCAACCAGATTTATTCTTCTTACATTTTGGTATTAATGACTTAGGCGATAAAAGAAGTACTATGTCATTCTATGAAGACATCGAATCAATTGTTTTAAGAGTAAAAGCTGATTTACCAGATTGTTCAATAGTAATAATGTCTCCATTTAATCCTCAACCAGATTTATATGATTATGAAAAAATGAGAGATTATTTCAGTATCGTTAAAGATGAATTAGTTGATACTCAAGATGATGTAATTCTTCTTGATATGTTCAAATTTAGTAATGAAATAAGCAAAAATAAAAAATATTTAGATATGTCTGCTAATGGTATAAATCACGTTAATGATTTTGCTAGTAGAGTATATGTCAATTCTATTTTATCTACTTTTTATAAATACGAAAAATAATAGTTAGGAGGAATATTTATGAAAAAAAATATGAGATTTGTAGGTTTATTTAGTGCAATAGGCTTATTATCGGTTGCACTTACTTCTTGTAATTTATTTGGTGGAAATAGAGGAAATGGAGGAAATAATAACGATCTTTCAAAAGTAGATTTAAACTTAGAATCTGATTATAAAGATACAATTTCTTTACTTATTCCTAATGGTAATACCAATGAAACAACAATGATTGATGAATTAATTAAAGAATTCAACAATGATTATCCAAATATTAAATTTGAAAAGAATTATGTTTCTGTTAGTGGATATGAAAATACAGTTAGAAATCAACGGATCGCTAATTCTTTACCAGATATAGTTTGGTCTAATTCACCTGACTTTTATACATTAGTTGGTGGTGAAATGGCTTTACCATTAAATACATTTATGGAAAAATCAGGAATTGATTTAGAAAAAGATTATCTTAAATCATTCTTTGATGCAGGGTCAGTTAATGGTAAATATTATTGCTTCCCACGTTCATGTGATAGTGTTGTTACATTTATTAATACAAAATTATTAAAAACAGCTGGCGTTGATACATCTAAAATTAAAAATGGATGGACTTGGGATGACTTTATGTCTGTATTAGCTGAATATAGAGCTTATTTAGATAAAACAACTAATAAAGATACATATTATTGTTTAGATGCTAATTTAACAGGTTGGTTATCAGTTTGTTATCCAATGTTAAGAAGTTATGGTGCTGAAGTTATTGATGATAATAAAAATATATTAATTGATTCAAATGAAACTAGAGAAGCTTTAAAACTTGTTAAAGAATTAGTTGATAAAAAATATATTGTAGCTGATGGTCTTACTAGTGGTAATAGCTATGAAACTGGTACAAGCCCATTCTTATTCCAATCTGCATCTATTTCTTTATTTGCTGAAAGAAAAGCATTAAAAGATAGCGTAGATATCGTATCTTTCCCATTAATTCAAAAGAATAATACTCCTAAAATTGGTGCTGGTATTGCTGGATATTGTATCAATAGTAGAGTTAAAGATAAAAAACAAGTTGCTTGCTGGAAATTTATGGAAAAAATGATTTCTTATGAAGGACAACAAGCTATGGCTTTAGGTGGATTAAAACTTCCTTCAATTAGAAAAGATTTACAAGATCCTGCTACTGCTAACTGGTGTAAAGGATATGAAAATAATAATTTAAGTGCTTATACATATGGTGATGAATATAAGATTACTTGTGATTTCTTAAGTAAAGTTGATGCTACTAAAAAAGCTAAATTAGATGAAGCAGTTCAAGGTTTATTTGCTGATGCTGCTAGAACTGATAAAGATATTGAAAAAGCTATATCTACTTGTGTAAAAGCTCTCAAAAACGCATTAAAATAATTGATTTTTATTGAATATATATAAGAGGAAGTATGGAAAAATATATTTCGTTAAGAAGGACAAAAAAATATAATAAGTTCACTAAATTTCTTAGTGCTAACTATGTTGGTTGGTTATTTAACCTTCCTTTAGTTATTGGCTTACTTATTTTTACTGCTCTTCCAATGATACTTTCTCTTTTCTATTCTTTTAATGATACAAAAATTGGATTTGATGGTCTTAATTGTACTTGGATTGGTTTAGGTAATTATATAAGAATATTCCAAGATGATGAAATGGGAATTGTAGCTAAAAATACTGTTATATTCTCATTAATTAGTGTTCCATTAAATTTAGTTTTATCTTATTTCTTAGCTTTATTAGTTAACATGAAATTTAAATATACTAAGTTCTTTAGAGTAATGTACTATCTTCCTGTTATTATTCCTGCTGTTGTTAGTGGTTTATTATGGAAAGATCTTACAGATTCTACTTTTGGTATATTTAATAAAATTATTAAAGCTTTTGGTGGAGAGAATTTCCCATTCTTCCAAAGTGCAAAAACTGCGATGTTCTCATTAATTTTTATGAATTGTTGGGGAGTTGGTGGTGGAATGGTTCTTTGGCTAAGTGCTTTTAAAAATATTCCTAAGAGTTTATATGAGGCAGCAAAAGTTGAAGGTGCTAATGCTTGGCAAAGATTTTATAAGATTACCTTACCTTTATCTACTCCAATGATTTTCTATAATGCAGTTATGTCTATTATTGGTACTTTACAGTATAACGGAACACTTACTGTTGCATCTAATAATGGTAAAGGTGTTGATAATTCCTTATATCTATATGGTGTTAAAGTTTGGTTTGAAGCATTTAGAAGTGGCGATATTGGATATGGTGCTGCTTTAAGCTGGTTATTATTTATAATAGTTGCAATATTAACATTTATTCTTTTTACAACAAGTAAATGGGTACATTATCAAGAGGATTAGTTATGGTATTTCAAGATGTATTAACATTTAAAGCAAGAAGAAAAAATGATATTCAAAGAGGATGGAATAAAGGAAAAGTATGGTTATTCCTCCTTATTATGATAGTTATTGGAATCGTTTTAGTTTTCCCATATTTTTACATGATTTGTAAATCACTTATGGATGAAACTGAAGTTGTTGATCCTAATGTCCCTATTTTTCCTAAAGATCCTCAATGGAGTAACTATTGGAAATTATTTACTGAATCAGGATATGCTAAAGCTACTCTTAATTCATTAATAGTTTGTTTATTTAATGCTATTGCTGTTCCATTTTCTGCTTCTTTAATTGCATTTTCTTTTGCTAAATGTCGTTGGAAAGGTCGTAATATCATGTTTGCTTTAATGATGTTTACGACAATGTTACCAGCTGTTGCTACTCAAATTCCACTTTATGTTATGTATTCTCAATGGGGTTGGATTGATACTTTATTCCCATTAACTTTACCTAATTTATTTGGTGGTGGTGCTAGTTATATATTCTTATTAAGACAATATATGATGGGTATTCCTAATGATATGGAAGATGCAGCTAAAATTGATGGTGCTAATCCATTTAGAATTTATTGGAATATTATTTTACCTAATTGTAAACCTATATTAATTTATGTCGCTATAACTGTAATTATTACTAATTGGGGTGATTATTATGGACCTCTTGTCTTTATGACTAGTGATAATGCTCCTTATACTTTAGCTTATTTAATTTATAAGAATTCTACTGAAGGAGAAGCAGCTAGTCAATTAGCAGCAATCCGTATGGCAGGTGGTGTATTTATGACTATATTACCAGCTATTATATTTACATTCTTCCAAAGGCAATTAACTGAAGGTGTCTTAACTAGTGGCTTGAAAGGATAATAATTATGAAATTAAAAAATGTAATTCCATATTGTGCTTTATGTCTATTTACTATTACTAGTTGTAATAAAAATAATATTAATAGAATAGAAGATACTAGAGAATTATCTATTGAAGATAGAACTATTAATAGTTTAACTGGTGTTGATGCTTTAAATAGATTGATTAATCCTACTGATAATCAAATAAGTAAGCGTCAATTAGGTGTATTTTATCATGTTTGGCATGGTTCTCATAATACTCCATGTGATGATATTAGTTCGACTTATAATATTACTAATTTATTAGAAAATAATCCTGATGAATTAAATAATCCTAGTATACATACTAAAAATTTCCATTATTGGGGTGAACCATTATATGGATATTATAATAGTGCTGATCCATGGGTTATTACTAAACATATTGAAATATTAACTGCTTGTGGTGTTGATTATTTAGCTTATGATTTAACTAATAGTGTAGTTTATCCTAAAGCTATTAATAGTATATTTCAAATATTAGAGAAGTTTCAAAAACAAGGATTTAAAGTTCCTAAAGTTGTTTTTATTACTCGTACAGGTAGTGGTGGAGTTATTAATCAAGCTTATTCTAGTTGGTATAAAGAAGGTAAATATAAGTCTTTATGGTATTCTTTAGATAATAAAAAACCTTTAATAGTAGGTATTAGAGGCGAAGTAGCTAAGTTAGATAATGGTCAAGAATTATTAGATTTCTTTGATATTAGAGATGTTGTTTGGCCTACTGACCCTCGTCAAGATTATGAAGGATTCCCTTGGATGGATTGGAATTATCCTCAAAATAATTATAGTGGAACAATGGTAGTTTCTTTAGCTCAACATCCTGGTATGAGAATGAGTGATCAAGAAGAATCTAATAGAGGTAGAGGATTTGATTATTCAACTTTTAAAAATGATTCAAGTAAAGTTAATGAAGGTAGTAATTTTGAAGCTCAATTTAATAATGTTATAAATGCTAATATTGAAGCTAGTAAGAATGAAGATCCTGATTTAGAAATTAATAATGTTTTTGTTACTGGATTTAATGAATGGATTGCTCAAAAACTTATTGATGGAGAAGGTCGAGTATTTTTTGTTGATACATATAATGAAGAATATTCTAGAGATATCGAGATGATGAAAGGTGGATATGGTGATAATTATGTCCTCCAACTTGCTAGATTAAATAGAACTTATAAATTTATAGAAGCTAAACATTATGAATATGATATGCATACTATTAATATTAGTGATAATGATTTAACTGATTGGGATAAAGTTAAACATATTTATAAAGATTTTGAAGATGATGCAATAAGTAGAAATTATTTATCTAGTGATCAAAGACATTATTTAACTAATGATACTAATCGTAATGATATAAGTAAGACTTATGTTATTCATGATAAAAATAATTTATATATTAGAGTAGATACTGTTAATAATATTACTTCTAGAAATAGTGATGATAAATGTTTTATGAATGTATTTATTAATACTAATAAGAATAAAGATACATTTATGGGTTTTGATTATGTCATTAATAGAACTCAAAATGGTGATAAATGTTCGATTGAAAGACTTAAAAATGGATTTAATACTAGTAACACTAAATATCAAGCTAAGATTAATATAACTAACAATGTAATGGAAATTAGTATTCCTTTAAAAGCTTTAAATCTTAATAAAGATGAGATGAATATTTCTATTAAAGTTACTGATAATGTTATTGATCAAGAAGATGAAATGAATTATTACATTAATGGAGACTCGGCTCCTATTGGTAGATTGGGGTATAGTTATGGCTATTAAAAAATATAAGAGATTTTTAGTTTTTCCTTTATTAATGGGATTAATTTCTAGTTGTGGAAATAATAATGAGGGTAATAATTCTATGAAAGATAATCGTAATTTAAATGCAATTGACTATGCTTTTAATAATTTATGTGGTGAAGATGCTTTAGGAAGAGTAGTTAATAAAGTTAATAAGATTAAATCTGATAAAACTAGATATGTAGGTTTATGGTATTCAGTATGGCTTGGTGGTCATAGATCTCAACAAAAAGCAATTTATGATATTACTAAACTTGAAGAAACTACTGAAGGAATGCTAGCTTTAAAGTCTACTGAACCTAATGAATTATCTCAAGTTAATGAATTTCATTTTTGGGGTGAACCATTATATGGATATTATAATGCTCAAGATCCTTTTGTAATTACAAGACACATTGAATTATTTATTAATGCTGGAATTGATTATTTATGTTTAGATGCTACTAATGATGTTCTTTATCCTGATGCTACTTATCAATTATTAGATTTATTAATGGCTTATCAAAATCAAGGATATAATGTTCCTAAGATTGTATTTTATACTAATAGTAATAGTGGTAGTACTGTTGATAAATTATGGTATAAATTTTATCAAAATGGTAAATATCAAGATGTAATGTTTTCTCCTAATGGGAAACCTTTAATTATTGGTATTACTAAAAATAATAATAAAGCAAGTGATCAAACTAAATATAGTCCATTTACTAATTATATTGCTGATGAATATTTAGAAAGATTTGATGTTAAAGAATCTGAATGGCCTAACGGTGACCATAATGAAAATAGTATTCCTTGGATGAGTTGGGAGTATCCTCAAAGAGTACATAAAGAGACTAATTCGATATGTATTGATGTTGCTCAACATTCTCATAGTGTCATTTATGTATCAAGTGAAGATCCTGAATGTCATAGAGGTTATAACAATATAACTAAGAAAGTAGAAGGGGATTATACTAGTGGCCTTAGTTTTCAACAAATGTGGGATACTGCTTTAAAAGATGTTGATAATAATATTAATAATGTACTTGTAACTTCATTTAATGAATGGATGGCAATTAAACAACCTAATGCTACTTTTGTTGACGTTTATGATAAAGTTTATTCTAGAGATATAGAAATGATGAAAGGTGGATATAATGATAATTATTATATGCAACTTGTTAAAAACGTTAGAGAATTTAAATATGATCCATTTATCAAATATGATAAAGAAGAACATAGTATTAATATAAATAAAGGTATAGCTAAAGAGTGGAAAAATATTAAAACTCATTATCAAGATTTAGAAGGTGATGCACTTAATAGAAACTTTAAGGGTGCTGTTGATGGTCTTACTTATAAATCAAATTCTAAACGAAATGATATTAAATTAGTCAAAGTAACTCATGATAAGAATAATATTTATTTCTATATTGAGTGTAGTGAAAATCTAACAAAATATGACGGTTCTGCAGAGAATTTTATGAATATCTTATTAAAAACAAAAGATAGCGATAAGAATTTTATGGGCTGTAATGTTTTAATTAATCGTAAAATTAATGGTCATAAAGGAAGCGTTGAAATATCTAATGGTGGGTATGATTTTACTTCAGTTGATGAAGCTGATGTCTATATAGATGGTAATGTTATGCAAGTAAAAATACCACGTAGAAATATCGAAACTAATGAAACTTGTGATATTGAATTTAAAGTTTGTGATAATGTTACTGATTATAAAGATGTAATGGATTATTACGTTACAGGTGATGTTATGCCTTTAGGGAGACTTAGATATGGCTATTAAAAATATAATTAAATTATTATTTCCACTTTTTATATTGACATCTTGTGGTGGTAATAAAATAGAAGAAAATAAGGATAGAGTTATGCATAATTATTCAGTTTATAATGATGGAGTTCAATTTGATGCTTCTTTATGGAATAATCCAGCTTATAAAAACGAAGAATCAAAAGATAAAGATGAATTTATAAAAGCTATTTATATTAGAAGTGATTATATAGATACTGAATCTTATGCTTTTGCTTATTTAGGATATCCTGAAGTTAAAAAAGATAAATATCCTGCAGTTTTATTACTTCATGGTGGTGGAGGAACTGCTTATTACGAATGGGTTAAAGAATGGAATAAAAGAGGATATATTGCTTTAGCTATTGATTTAGAAGGTCATACTCCTAAAGATAGTGGTACTTTAGGTAGTGCTCCAAACGATTTATATGAAAAAAGTCCATATTTAGCACCTCATAATCAAAATTTAGCAGATGAAAATGAAGATTTAAGCAAAACTTGGTTATATTATGCTTGTAAAACAGCTATTATTGGTAATTCATTTTTACATAATTTAGATAAAGTAGATAAAAATAAAATTGGTGTATGCGGAGTTAGTTGGGGTGGATTTATTACTTCAATTATTACTGGCTATGATGATCGTTTTGCTTTCTCTTTGCCAATATATTGTACAGTTGGCCAAGAAGATAGTGGAACTCCTATAGGTGAATATATTAAAAGTCATCCTACATTTAAAGTATTCGATAAAATCGAACCTTTATTAGAAATTAATACTCCACTTCATTATTTTGTAAGTGGTAAAGATAAATTTGCTAATCCATTTAAAGCTAGTAACTTTATTTTAGATATGAAAAATAGTGGAATGAGTGTATATCCTGATTTATTACATTCTCAATTCCATGCTACCGCTTTAACTGATCCTTATATATATGCAGATAGAATATTAGCTAATTATAAAGAAATTAAATTAGATTTATCTAATGATAAAGTCATTATTAATACTGAAAGTGGATTAAAGATAAATTCAATTAATTTATATACAACAGATGAAAATATACCATCAACATCAACTAGATGGTTAGAAGAAGAATTAACTTTAGATAAAGATAATTCTTGTTCATTTACTTTGGATTCAGATACTTCTTATTACTATGTCTCTATTCTTGATGAAAAGGGCGTAATAACAAGCTCAAAAGTATTGAAATTATAGATAGATAATTAAAGGAGAAAATAATATGAAAAAGTTATCAATTCTAACTTTATCAGTATCAGCTATGATGATTATTGCTGGTATTGGTGGAAATGCAACTAGTGAAGTAGCAACAAGAATAGTAAGCCATAATGACACTATTTTAAGAGCAGCTGGAGATAATACTAATGTTACAGTTGCTAAAGTTTCAACAGTAAATCAAGATTGGCTTGCTCCTGCTATTTACATTCAGCTAAATAATATTACTAAAGCTCATGGTTTTGGGGTATTGTGCAGTGCAACTATCGAAAAGGAAAGTATTCATACATATGATAAATTTGGTAATGAAGTTGCTTTAAGATATCAAGCTGAAGGCTATGGAAATGGTTTTGTTATCAATAGAACTAAGGGTATGGATTATAACAATTATATACTTTATGTTCCTAATACTTTTAGAGCAAAAATGGGTGCTGCATTTCAAGGTACTTGTGATTATAATGGTGAAACTATTACAGTTACAGAAGATGCGTATTACATTTGTAAACTTGCTGATGGTACAACTGGAGAATGGGAAAAATTAGTCAATCCTACTTCAATTACTTTAGATACTAGCGATAAAACAGTTGGTTTAGGTGAAACATTTAAAGTCACTGCAACCACTGAAGGTACAACAAACGCTAATATTTTCTATCATAGTAGTGATACAAATATTATTGAAGTTGATGATAATGGAAATGTTACAACTAAAGGTACAGGCGAAGCTACTTTAACTGCTAATTGTGGTACTATGAAAAAATCTATTAAAGTAACAGTTACTAGTGAAGCTCCTTCAGTTCAAACTGGTATTAAAATTACTAGCGGAAAAACTATGGAAGTTTATCTTGGTCAAGATTATAAATTAAGCGATTTAAAAGCTGTTAAAGTTTATAATGATCGTCCAGAAGGTGAAGAAATTGAAATTACTGAAAGTATGATTAGTGGCACTTTCAATAAAAATGAAGCTGGTGAATATACTTTAACTTTAACAAGTGATGGATTTACTGATACGTTCAAAGTTACAGTTAAAGCTCCTGGAACAACTGGAATTGCTAATTTACAAAAAGGTAATAACTTTGGTAATAATTCACCTTGGGGAACTCAATTCTATTTCCAAGTTGATCATAAAGAACCTGATCAATACGTTAATGTTTCTGGTAGTGCATTAGAAGATGTTAATAATCATATTAAATTAAATGGAAAAGGTGGAATTTTAAAAGCTTTAAAATCTTTCCATGGACAAAGATATGAAATGTATTTCACTGATGAAGCTAAAAATAATTTAAAAGCTGGTGATGTTTTAACTTTTGATAAAGGAACACCAATGTATTATTATAGTGGAACAGTTAATGCTGCTTCTCAAGATCCTAATAATGATGGTGTCTTCCAAGCTAGAAATGTTTTAGATAAAGAATATAAATTTGTTTATACTGGTAAAGATTATGAACTTTATGTTGGTGAACCAACTGAATTAAATATTACTAATTCAACAATTAACGTTTCAATTGGTGAAGAAACTCAAATTAATTATAATGTTGGACCTAGTGGAACTTATGGTACACCTACATTTACTGGTTATGATGATAATATAATTACTGTCACTAAAGATGGTAAAGTTAGTGGTGTTGCTACTGGTACTACAAAAATTATTGTTACTTTAGGAAGTATCGTTAAAGAAGTTACAGTTAATTGCTTACCTGCAAAAACTATTAAGGGATTTAAATTTACTAATATTCCTAATCCATTCTCAGTCGTTAAAGGTACTGAAAATTATGATATTACTGAAAAATTAAAGACTGGTAAATTTGTCTTTGAAGATGATACAGAATCTGCTGAAACTCCAGTTGGATCAGTAAAATTAAAGACAGCTATCGATACAAATACTGTTGGTATTAATAATATTGAAGTTGAAGTTACTGTTGATGGTAAAACTTATACTGCAACTATTAGTGTTGAAGTTTATGAATATTATGATCAAAAACCAAGTGAAGTAGCTATTGTTGATTGGTTTAATTATGCAGTATTCTTCCAATTCCCAAATACTTGTACAAATGCAGTTAATATTACTGGAAATAATCAATCCGAATTAGATGCATTAGCTTCTCAATATCCAAAGATTTCTTATACAAGAAAAGATGGCACAGAAGTTAAGATTACTGGCGGATATCAATTAGCTACTAATATCGTTATCTTCCCTGAATTCTTAAATGAAGTTAAAGATGCTAAAGGTAATGTTACTCATGCTGCTATTAATGCAGATAATTATAATGCTGAAGGATATTATCAAACTGGTGATTTATTAAAGATGGAAAAAGATACTCCTCTTTATAAATGGACTGGTGGAAAAGGTGAACAAGATAAAGCAGTTGGTGATGGTGAATATATTATTGAAGGTTATGTTACTGAAACATTAGTTTATAAATATACTGGTTCAGTTTGGACATCTTGGATTGAATATACTGATATGGAAGTTCTTACTCCAACTCTTGAAATTGAAGAAGGAAAAAACGGAACTATTAAAGCAAAGAGAATCCCAGATAATGCTACTCAAGGTGTGTTTAGTTATACTTCAAGTGATGAAAGTGTAGCTACAGTCAATGCTTATGGTGTTGTTAGAGGCATTAAAAAAGGTACTGCTACAATTACTATTACATTAAAAGATGAAGATGATCCATCAAAAACAAAGACTGGTACATGTGTTGTTACTGTTAAAGAAGGTGAAAAGACTCCTGATAAACCAAATACAGAACCAACAGATAAAAAAGGTGGATGTGGAGGTAGTATTATTGCTACATCAGCTATCTTATCAACATTAGCATTACTTGGTGTTGGTACTACACTTACTATTTCTTATAAGAAAAGAAAAGAAGATAAATAAAATTTAAAAGTTTATTAAAAGATTATTATTTATAAAGGAATTATATATGTTTAAGTTAAAAGAAGTTAAAGTTAATTATATGATTGAACCTTTTACTATTAGTGGAAAACCTAGTTTTTCATGGTGCTATGAAAATGGTTCAAATTCTAAACAAGAATCATATCAAATTATATGTAGTTTAGAAGATGGCACAATTTTATGGGATTCTAAAATTATAAATAGTAATCAAATGACTAATATCTCTTATGAAGGTAGCTCTGAGCTACCTTCTAGGAGTGTAATATTAGTAAAAGTAATTGTTAAATCTAATAATAATGAAGTAGATTATTTTAATACTTATTTTGAAACTACATTAAAAGATAATGAATGGTTAGGTAAATGGACATCTATTCCTAATAATTTTAATGGTGGTACATTATATTTTAGAAAACAATTTAAACTTAAAAATAAAGAAATTAAAAAAGCACGTTGTTATATTTGTGGTATTGGTTATCATGAATTTTATTTAAATGGTAAAAAAGTTGGTGACAAAGTTTTAAATCCTGGCGTTACTAATTATGATAAAACTCTTTTATTTGATACTTATAAAATAGAAGAGTATTTATCTAAAGAAGATAATGTTATGGGTGTTGAAGTTGGTTATGGTTGGTATGGTGACCGTAAATTATTACTTGAATTATATATTGAATATAAAGATGGTGAAATTTATGAAGATCATAGTGATTGTAATCATGGATGGTGGGTTAGTGGTTCCCCTGTTTTAGATAATTCTATTTATGGTGGTGAAATATATGATGCTCGTCTTGAAAAGAAGACTTATCCTAATTGGACTAGTTTAGAATTTCAACCTACATGGGCTAATGGATGGATGTATACAATATTAACTCAAGTTCCATCAGGTAAATTAACTCCTCAAGAAGTAAATCCAATTAAAGTATTAAATGAATTTAAAACTAAATCTAAAAATATAATTGATAAAACTCATATAGTTTACGACTTAGGCCAAAATATGGCTGGATGGGTTGAAATTAAAGTTAAAGGTAAAGAAGGAAGCAAAGTTACTCTTCTTTATGCTGAAGGTGTTAAAGAAGATGGTCATGTAAATCAATTAAATTTAAGAAGTGCTAGATGTAGTGATGCATATATATTAAAAGGTGAAGGTATTGAAGTTTATTCTCCTAGATTTACTTATCACGGTTTCCAATATGTTGAAGCTATTTTAGAAGGAGATGTTGAAGTTATTGAAGTAATTGGAAAACATGTTCATAGCGATATTAAAGTTGTAGGTAAATTTAATTGTAGTAATGAAATTTTAAATAAATTACATTATATGGCTGTTATTACAGAACAAAATAATCAATATTCAATCATGACAGATTGTCCACAAAGAGATGAAAGATTTGGCTGGTTAAATGATGTTTCAAGTCGTGTTTTCCAATCTAATTATAATTTCGATATGGATCGTTTATATAATAAAGTTGTTCATGATATATATGAAACTCAAGATGAAGAAGGATGTATTGGTGATACTGCTCCTTATTATACTGGAGGTCAACCAGCTGATACGACTACTGTTTCATATTTATTATTAGCTCTTAGTGCATATAAATATTATGGTGATGACGCTTTAGTTAAAAAAGAATATGAAGGCCATAAGAAATGGGTTGAATATTTATTAACTAGACAAAAAGATTTCATAATGGATTACTATTATTATGCTGATTGGGTTCCACCTATGACTCTTAAAAATAGTGTTAGTGATGGAATATTTGTTTCTAGTATGTTCTTATATTGGCATTTAATAACTATTGCAAAATTAGCAAAAATATGTGGAAACTGCAATGATTTTGAAAAATATAGCACTTTAGCAAAGATGTCTAAAGATGCGTTAAATAAGAAATATTATCATCAAGAAGGCTATTATTGTAATAATACTCAATGCGAAAATGCGATGCCAGTATGGCTTGGAATTTGTGAAGATGATAATAAAGAATTAGTTGTTAAACATATCGTAAAAGATATTATTGATAATAATTATCATATTACATGTGGTAATCAAGGATATAGACATGTTTTCTATTTATTAGCTGAATATGGATATAGTGATTTAGCAATCAAAGTATTAACTAATAAAGAATATCCTGGTTGGGGATATATGGTTGATAGTGGTGCTACTACTGTTTGGGAAAGATGGGAAAAAGAGATGCAAAATGAAATGCATTCATTCGATCATCCAATGTTTGGTAGTTATGATGCTATTTTCTATCATTATTTCTTAGGTATTCAAGTAGATGGAAACGGTGCTAGTGATATCAAATTACACACTTATGTTCCAGATAGTTTAGATTATGCAAGTGGTGAATTTAAAACTATTAAAGGTTTAATTAAAGTTAATTGGAACAAAGATTTAAATAATAAATTAATTAATTATGAATATGACGTACCTACTAATACTCAAGCTAAATTAATTGTTAATAAAGAAATTATTAGTTTAGATGGTAAAAAAGTTCAAGGAAATGAATTTATTTTAGATGGTGGTAAACATATATTAAAAACTATTTTATAAAGTTGAAAGCAGGTTATTTTTATGAAAAATATATTAGATTATAAAGTACTAAAAGAAGTTGCAGATATTATCGATCGAATGTATTTATTAGGTTGGGATGAAAGAAATGGTGGCAATGTCTCATACTTATTAGATGAAGAAGAATTGAAAGAATATTTAGATTTAAACAAGGTTTTGCGTACTTATCCATTAAATTTTGATGCTAGTGAAGTTAAAGGAAGATACTTTTTAGCTACTGGTACTGGTAAATATTTTAGAAATACAAAAAATGATCCAGAAACAAATTTAGGCATTTTTAGAGTTAGTGAAGATGGATTAAATGCTGAACTTATTTGGGGATATAAAGATGGTGGAAAATCTACCAGTGAAACATATGCTCACTTAATGTGTCACATTCAAAGACTTAGAGTTGATCCAAATCATCATGTCGTTATCCATTCACATCCAACATGTACTTTAGCAATGACTCATATCTTACCAAATGATGAAAAAATATTTACAAAAGAACTTTGGAAAGTTATGACAGAATGTATAGTTGTATTCCCTGAAGGTATTGGTTTATTACCTTGGATGCAATGTGGAACTTATGAGATTGGAGTAGCTACAGCTGAAAAGATGGTTGATCGCCGACTTGTTGTCTGGGGATTACATGGAATTTATGGTGTTGGTGAAACAATTGATGAAGCTTTTGGATTAATAGAAACTGTTGAAAAAGCAGCAGATGTATGGTTAAAATATCGTCAGTTTAAGGAAATTAATACCATTAGTGATGAGAATTTAAAAGGCATTGCTAAGTTTTATGGAGGAGTTCCTAGAAAAGGATATTTAGATTAATTATGAAGTACTATTTAGCAATTGACATTGGTGCTACTAGCGGTAGAGGAATGCTTGGGCACATTGAAAATAACGAGATTATTTTAGAAGAAGTTTATCGTTTTGATAATTATTTAATTAAAAGAGAAAACTCCTTATTTTGGGATATTGCTAAAATATACAAAAGCATTATTGAGATGCTTAAAAAATGTAAAGAAATTGGTAAAATTCCAGTAAGTTTAGGAATTGATACATTTGGTGTTGATTATGCTTTACTTGATGAGCAGGATGAATTAGTAAGAGATATTCATTCATATAGAGATAGTAGAACTATTAAAAGTAAATTAGATTTTGAAAAGCATATGTCTATTAATGAATTATATTTAAAGACAGGTGTATATCCTCAATTATTTAATACTTTATATCAATTATATGATGATAAAGAAAAAGGCTTATTAGAAAAAACTAAGACAATTATGTTCTTACCCTGTTATTTAGGATATTTATTAACAGGTGTTAAGTATAATGAACTATCAATTGCATCTACTAGTGGACTTATAAATAAAGATACTTTTGACTATGATAATGATATCTTAAATCTACTTGGATTACAGAAAGAAAATTTCGCAAATTTTAAAAATAATGGGGAATTAGTAGGGTTTTTGAAAAAAAGCGTAGAAGAAGTGGTTGGTTATAATCTTAAAGTAATCAATATTATTTCCCATGATACTGGTACGGGAGTATACGGTAGTAAAGTAAAATTAAATGAATTATTTTTATCAAGCGGTACATGGTCTTTACTAGGTGTATTAAGAGAAAACTATGATAGTAGAATAACTTGTTATGAACAAGGATTTACCAATGAACTTAATGGTGTTGGTAAAGTTAGATTCTTACAAAATATTGTAGGTATGTTCTTAATTAATACTTTAAATAATGAATGTGAAAAATTACCAATTACAGAAGTTGTTGAACGTGCTAAATTAGGTAGTAATTATAAAGAAATATTTGATGCTAGTTTACCTAATTTCTTATCAACAAATTCAATGAAAGATGAAATTATTAAATATTTTAAAGATCGTAATATAATTCCACCTCAAAATTTAAATGAATTATATTTCTGTATTTATAATTCATTAGCTCATTGTTATAAAAAAACTATTGATAATATAGAAAATTTAACTAATCAAAAATATGAAAAGATAATTATTTTTGGTGGTGGAAGTAAAAATAAATTTTTAAATTCTTTAACAGAAGAATTAACAAATAAAAAAGTAGTCGTTGGACCTAGTGAAGGAAGTTCTATAGGAAATATTATGTGTCAACTCCTTAACGACTAAAATAGGAGAATAAGTTATGCCTTTATTTAAAAAAATATCAAAAGAAGAAAAATTAGTAAACAAAGAAAGAAAAAGAATTCATGATGAAGTAATCAAAAAAGAATATCAACATAGTAAAGAAGATAAAGTATGTCCTGAAGGTGCTTTTGTCTCTTTAAGAAATGTTAATAAGATTTATGATAATCATGTTCAAGCCGTTTATAATTTTAATTTAGATATTAAACCTCAAGAATTTATCGTATTTGTTGGTCCTTCTGGTTGTGGTAAATCAACAACTTTAAGAATGATTGCAGGTTTAGAAGACATTACTTACGGTGATTTATTTATTAATAGTATGTATGCTAATGATTTACAACCAAAAGATAGAGATATAGCAATGGTTTTCCAAAGTTATGCTCTTTATCCACATATGACTGTTTTTGATAATATTGCTTTTGGTTTAAAAATTAGAAAAGTACCTACTTTAAGAATTGATAAGAAAAAATATAATGATCAATTAAAAATTGTTAAAGAAAAAGAAAAAGTATTAGATACAGTCAAAGATGAACTTGGATTAAATAGTAAAAAACTTTTAAAAGAAGATAACGAGATTTTAAAAGAAAAAGTTCATGAATTACAAACAAAGTATGATGAACTCAAAGCTGATTTAGATAAAGAATCTGAAATATTACAAACTATTAAAAATACTCCAATTCCTGGAATTGATTACGCTACTATTCGTAAAATTAAAAAAGATAAAAGATATTATGAACGTTCTTTAAATGAATTAAAGAAAGAAGAAGCTAAATTAAATGAAAATTTAAATTCTAAACCTTTAGAAGTTGAAACTACTAAGAATTTATTAGCTCAAAATTTAAAGAACCAAGTTTTAGCTAATGAAAGTGTAGAACGTACTAATAAAGCTTTAGAGTATTATGAAAACAATTTAGTACCAATCTATGATAATAAGCATTTAAGTAAACGTGATGTTAAACTTCAAGTTGAAAGAGCTGCTAAAATTCTTGATTTAACTGATTATTTAGATAGAAAACCTAATGCTCTTAGTGGTGGTCAATGTCAAAGAGTTGCTTTAGGTCGAGCAATTGTTAGAAATTCTAAATTATTCTTGATGGATGAACCTTTAAGTAATCTTGATGCTAAACTTCGTGTTCAAATGAGAAGTGAAATTGTTAAATTACATAATGAACTTAAAACTACTACAATTTATGTTACTCATGATCAAACTGAAGCTATGACTATGGCTAGTAGAATTGTTGTTATGTCTAAAGGTTATATTCAACAAATTGGTGAACCTAAAGAAATTTATAATCATCCAGCTAATATCTTTGTTGCTACATTTATTGGAAGTCCAGCTATGAATATAATGGATGTTAATTATAATAATGGAACTTTAAAGATTGCTAAAGATTATGAATTAAAATTAAGTGATGAATTTATTAAAGCTCATGATGATTTTTATAAAAATGAATTAGATTCAATTACTGAAGAAATTGAATCAATTACTCAAGAAGTAAAAGCTTATGAAACTTATCAAGAGAATTTAAAGAATAAACAAGTTAAACCTAGTAAGAATGAATTATTAAATGATACAAATCATTATCAATATAATACTATCTTATTAAAAAGACTTAATAAAAAGAAAGAACAATATGAAGAAATTATTAAGACTAAAACTCATGTATTAAAGATGGGTATTAGACCTGAAGATATTGTTAGACTTGAAGATAAAACTAGTAAGCATCATTTAAGTAAATCATTTGTTACTGAAGTTAGTGTTAGTGAATTATTAGGTCATGAATATTATGTACATTTTAATATGGATGATAAGGAATTAATCGCTAAGACTCAAGGTAATGATAATATAAAAATAGGTGATAAGATTGAATTTGGATTTAATTTAGAATTCTTACATCTATTTGATGAAATATCTACTAAATTAATTAAATAATATATAAAAGGGGAAAGAAAGATGAATAAATCTAAATGGGTTACAACAGATTTTGAATCTTTAAAAACATTACCTTCCTTTAATAAAGAATTTTTATTAAAGAAAGATATTAAAAAAGTTAAATTAAATATTACATGTATTGGATTATATTATCCTTATATTAATAACAAAGTTGTTACTAATAATTTATTTATGCCTGGTTGGACTGATTATTTAAAAAGGGTTCAATATCAAAGTTATGATATAACTAATTTAATTAATAAAGGTCATAATGAAATTAAAGTTTTAATAGGTAGAGGCTGGGCTAGTGCTGATTCTTTTGGCTGGAGTAAACATCCTTATATTGATAGACCTTTATTAAAAGCTAAAATAGAAATTACTTATAAAGATGGTACAAAAGACTATATTAGAACTGATTCTAGTTGGGATGTTTATAGTAGTTATATTGTTTCTAGTGACATTTATAATGGTGAGATTCAAGACCTTAATTTAAGTAGTAATTATATAGGTAAAGTCATTGAATCTACATCAAATATTAAAGTTATTAAGCAAGAGGGTGAAGATATTATTAAGAAAGAAATAATATATCCTCGTAAAATGTTTAAGGATAATTTAAATAATACTTTAATTGATTTTGGTCAAAATTTTGCTGGTAATATTGAGATTAGAATTAATGGCAAAAAAGGTGATAAAATTTCATTTATCCCTGCAGAAATCCTAGATAAATCTGGAAATTTTTATAATGAAAATTATCGTGAAGCTAAATCTTTATATGAATATACTTTAAAAGATGGAGAAAATATTTTATTTCCTTTATTTTCTTTTGAAGGTCTTAGATATATAAAATTAATAGAATATCCAGATTATTTTTCTATTAATAATATAAGAGCTCATGCTATCCATTCTAATATGAAAAGAACATGTTACATTGACACGGGAAATGAAAAAATTAATCAACTATATCACAATACAATATATGGTCAATTAAGTAATTATTTAGATGTTCCTACTGATTGTCCGCAAAGGGATGAAAGATTAGGATGGTTAGGAGATGCTCAAGTATTTGTTAAAACAGCTTCAATTAATTTTAATACATTAAAGTTCTTTAAGAAGTGGTTACATGATTTAGCTCTTGATCAACATAAAGATGGATCTATAGAAGGAGTATGTCCTACTATTCCAGGTCATGAAGTTGAAATAAGTAGTGGTTGGGCTGATGCATGTACTATTTGTCCTTATGAAATTTATATGACTTACGGTGATAAATCTATTTTAAAAGATTCATTTAATATGATGAAGAAATGGGTAGATTATATTAAAAATACTGGTGATAATCCTTATTTATTTGATAGTGGTTTTCATTTTGGAGATTGGGTTGGTACTGATTCTCCTTATGGATCGTTTTTTGGAGCTACTAATTTATTTATAGTAGCTAGTGCATTTTATGCTAATTCTGTAGATATATTGATCAAGACTGGTCATATATTAAATATAGATGTATCAGATTATGAAGATTTATATAAAAAGATTGTTAAAGAATTTCAAAAGACTTTCTTAAAAGATGGTTTACCAATTGGAGAAAGGGCAATTGAACATTCTCAACCTGAAAAGTCTACTAATTTTACTCAAGCTGCGATTGCTTTAATTCTTCATTTCTCTTTATGTGAAGAAAAAGATAGAGAAAAATTAACTAATGCTTTAGTTGAACTTATTAAAGATAATGGAATGAGAATGACTACTGGATTTTTAGGTACTCCTTATTTATTACATGCTTTAACTGATAATGGTAGAAGTGATATTGCTTATAATTTATTACTTCAAGAGAAGAAACCTTCTTGGTTATATTCTATTAATAATGGTGCTACTACTATTTGGGAACATTATGATGGGATAAGTGAAGATGGGAAGTTATGGAGTCCTATAATGAATTCTTTTAATCATTATTCTTATGGTGCTGTTATTGATTGGATTTATTGTGGCGCTGGCGGAATTAAAGTTATTAAAGAAGATTATAAAGAGATTGAAATTAATCCTCATGTAGATACTAGACTTGGTCATTTAGATATAAAATATATGACTTCTAGAGGGTTATTGCATGTAAGATGGTATTTTCAAGATAATGCTACTATATATGAAATTGAGATTCCTAAAGATACAATTGCTCATATTAAAATAGATAATAAAGAATATATTGTTAATGAAGGATCTTATATGTTTTCAAAAGGAGGTTTAGATTAATATGAAAAAAATATTTATATCTACATTAATTTTATCTAGTTTAGTTTTTACTTATTCTAATAAGAATATTAATAAAATAGATAATAATGTTATTCTTAATAATAAAGAAGCTTTAGTTACAAGTAGTGTAACTTATGAGAACTTTAATAGTGTTCCTACATCTTGGGAATTATATAATCAATGTGATACAAATAATACTAAAACATCTATTAATGAAGATTATTTAGTTATAAGTCATGATAAAACTAAAGGTGTTGGTAATGATAAATATTATGGTAGTGTATATAACCTTAATGTTGGTAATACCTATAAAGATTTTACATTTACGATGACTTTTAAGATGACTGATTGGGCTGATGGTGCTAGATGGATTGGTATTGTTTATCATTCTAAGATGGTTGGTAATAACTTAACTGGTTATTTAATGAATTATAGAACTCAAAATGGTCAAAGTGCTTATTCTTATATTGATAAGAATAAGGGATTTCATGATACTGCTAGTAGTGGAAATATTGCTTTAACAGATAGGAATTTACATACTTTAAAGATTAAGATGAAAGGTAGTATTGCAACTCACTATATGGATGGTAAAGAAATAGTTAGTTGGGATACTAATGAAGCTAATAATAGTTTAGGATCTTTATATGATGAAGGGGGATTTTCTCTTATTGTAAATAGATCTACTTTAAATATTAAAAAGATTAATATTATTCCTAGTGCAGAAGATACTACTATTGATAGTGATGAAACATTAGTTGATACTTATCAAGCTAAAACTAATATTGTTAATGGACCAACTAATGTTGCTAAAGTTAATAATATTAATGATTTAAATAATATTGCTAATAGTAATAAATTACCTAGTAATGCTATATTAAATTTTAATAAAGATAAAAATATTATAGATAAAGATGGTAATGTTATTGATAGTGCTAGTAATGTAATTGATAAATATTTAAAGCATAAAGTTATACCTATTTTTAAAGTAGAAGATAAAGAATCTAAAGATGCTTTAATAGATTTTTTAAATAATGATCGTAAGTTAGTTGACGTTAGTGCCTTAAGTAGTAAAGCTAGTTTTATAAAAGAAATTCGTGAAAAATATCCTTATTCTAGAGGTATTTTAGAAGTAAATGAGTTAAATTCATCAATTAAAGATTTATATTTTGAATCTAATATTAACAATTGTCCTACTATATTACTTAGTGAAAAAATATCAAATTATGAAAATATTAATTACTTACATTCTAGAATGAAAACGGTATGGACTAATTTAGATTCTACAAGTGAAAATAATATTCATAATGTTATATTTAGTGGAACTTATGGAATTGTAAGTGATGATTTTAATAAAATTTATAATAAATTAGAATCTTATAAAGTAGATAATAATGAAACTATTTTAACTCGTTCACCTTATAATATTGCTCATAGAGGATTACCAAAGAGTTATAACGAAAATAGTATAAGTGGAGTTAAAGAGGCAATTAGTAAAGGAGCAACTCATCTTGAACTCGATGTTTATTTAACTAAAGATAGACATTTAATGGTAAGTCATGATAATGATTTATCTAGAACTACTAATGCTCCAAAAAATACATTAATTGAAGGATCAACATTTGATGAAGTAAGACAATATGATTTAGATTTATTTACACCTACTGAAAAAGTTCCTGATTTATATGAAATATTTGATATATTAAAAGAAGATAATAAAGGTACTATCTTAGTTTGCGAATTAAAAACTCAAAATAGTGATGCTATTACAGTTATTAAAAATGCTTTAGATAATGATTATCCAACTTTAAAAGATCGTTTAGTATTTATTTCTTTCTATAGAAATCAATGTAAAGAAGCTCACGCTAGAGCTAGTGAAATACCTTGTGCTGATTTAAATACTTTAAATAGTGGTAACTTTATTGAAAATTTAGAAAGAATGGGGAAATATGGTAATGTGATTGATACTCCTTATGGTAATAAATTATTAAATGAGAAATATTTAAGAGATAGAGGAATAGTTGGCTGGTATTGGACTATGGATAATGAAGCTAGTATTGATGATGCTATTAATAATGGTTTCACGGGTATGACTAATAATAAAGCTGATTATTTTGGAACTAAAGTCCAATATATTACCTTAGATGAATTTACGGAATTACCTGATTTTAAAGCTAATGATGAAATTGATATTAATTTAGTTAAATATAATGGTGAAATAACTAAATCTAAAGGTAATATCGAAACTATTTGTATAAATGATGGTAAAACTTATTTATCAATTAAATATAAAGCAAATGGTATAATTCGTTATTCTTATTTAATTGAAGCTAAAATAAAAGAAAAAGAAGAAAAACCAATTGTTGATGATAATAAAAATAAAGGTTGTAGTGGTTCTATAATTACTACAAGTATTATATTAAGTAGTGTTAGTTTAATAGGTCTATTAGTTTTATTACTTAATAAAAAAGTAAGAAACTTAAATAAATAAATTTATTGTTTATAGGAGGTTATTTTATGAAAACAGTAAAGGATAAATATTTAGTTGTTGGCGCAGATTTTGCTGGTTATCCATTAAAGGAAGCAGTTTGTGCTCATTTAAGAAAGAAGGGTTGGAAAATTGAAGATTTAGGTGTTACTGATCCTAATGATAATAATACTGAAAATATGTTCCATAGAGTTGGACTTAGAGTCGGTAGTAAAATTAGTGAAGGTGAATATGAAAGAGCTTTAATTTTCTGTGGTACAGGTATGGGAATTCATATCGCTGCTAGTAAATGTCCACATGTTCATGCTGGTGTAGTTGAATCAGTTCCTGCTGCTCGTAGAGCTATTACTGGAAATGGTGTTAATGTATTAGCTATGGGCGCTTTCTATGTTGCTCCTGCTATGGGCTGTGATATTGCTGATGCTTATTTAAGTGCTTCTTTAGGAAGTGATCAAACATGGTGGCATAATTTCTATGAGTTCCATAAATTAGCAATTGATGAATTAGAAGCATTTGATTATGAAGAGTATAAAAAGAATGGTTTCAAGATGAAACATCTTGGAGATTTTGATTTAACTTTAGAAGATAAACCTGAAGATAAATAATTCTTTATTTAAATAATTGTAAATAAAAAACATGACTTAATGAAAGGTACCCCAAATCCTAGACATTAGGAAAGGGGTATTTTTTTATGAAATATACATGGGAATTCAAGTTCGATTGCGTAACCAAGTATAAAAATGGAGAATTCATTACTTTTTCAGGAACTAGAAACCAGCGCAT
>JALEXS010000003.1 GCA_022780025.1 Mollicutes bacterium
GCTACTGTCATTGATGATAAGAAAGTTAATTACAATGGCGAAGAGATGAGTTATAACACATTTGGCTGTAAGATAATGGGATGGAAAACTATTCAAATATACTCATTTTTAATTACAGAAGGTGAAACAAAAACACTCGGACAAAAGCGCCAAGAAAAAATGGAAGAATTAGGATTATAAAATTTAAGCAGTATCTCGCGAAAAGGTACTGCTTTTTTATTGCTAAAGACCTTTAGTTTTTTTAATACCCCTATCGTTTTTTAGAAACACCTTTCGTTTTTTTAATAGGTCTATCGTTTTTTTTAAGGACCTTTCGTTTTTTAGAAGTTTTATAAAAATTAAAAAATCCTGAAGGTAAAACATTAATTTTGTCTACCAGCTCAGGATTTTGTGTCAATATGGTTCAATTAATTATCGAATACGGGACTTCAACCCCTATATCAAGGCAAGAAAAAAGGCTTGATACCTTAATTTCATTGTATCAAACCTATGCTTTCAATATGGTGACCTATACGGGATTCGAACCCATGAATGCATGCGTGAAAGGCATGTGAGTTAAGCCACTTCTCCAATAGGCCACTGGCGCCAACTATAGGGCTCGAACCTACAACCGATCGGTTAACAGCCGATTGCTCTACCATTGAGCTAAGTTGGCATAGCACTTACGTGCTTTAATAATATAGCAAATAGAAAAAACTAATTCAACAACTTTTTATTTAATAAATAAATTATTTATCACCAAGTTTAATTTTTATTAGATTTAACAAGTCTCCAAGTGTTTTAATATCTTGTGTTTCACTTGGTTCGAAAGTAATGTTGTATTCATCTTCTAAGTCTAAAACAAATTCTACAACATCAAGAGAATCTAATCCAAGACTTGCTAAAGTAGCCTCTGGATCTAATTTTTCTAATTTTAATTTTGCTTTAAGTGTATTAACAACTTTATCATAATTATTCATATTAATTACCTCGGTAATATTCTAGCATATTAGAAAAAAAAGACCTATCAAAATTGATAGGCCGCTTATAATTAATTATTAAGCTTTAAATTCTTTTAATTCGAATGCGTTATAATTTGCAGCATTTGTAGGTGGTACTTTTGTATCTGCACTTACTTTAGTTGAAACATTATCTGCAGAAGTTTTAAATGCTGCATATAATGCTCCAGAAATAGCACCAAAAATTGCTAATACTAATACAATACCTAATAATTGTCCTTTAATTTCACTCATATTTTTACCTCCTTATGTGTGATTAATTCCTATAACAGCGTATCTCTTAATGCTTATCTTAATCGGAGATGAAGATAGTAGAATTGCTTTATATTCTTTTGTAAGAAAATAAGGGTATAAATCACCTTCTATATATGTCCTCTCACTAGTTTCACCTCTAGTTAAGTTAGCATTTCCTTGTTCTTTTGCGAATTTAATAAGACCTTCGTCTATATTTCCGTATTCATCTATTCCATAATTTGAAATTTGGTATGAAATAATTTGGCTCAATGAATCTAAATTTGAATAACTTGTTTGAATTAAAACAATGTCTGTCCCTAAAAGGAAAGTCATTAATATCATATAAATTGATAAGATAAACGCTAATTTATTACCCATTAAGCTAAATCTCCTATCATATTTACTATGCCTAACATAATTACAACCATTAAAATACCTACACCAATAACACTTAAAGAGCATATAGTGTTAAAACGGTTCATTCGTTTTTCTTCTGCGGTTGTTTCTATTCTTCTTTTAAATGATTCAAAGGAAGAAACAAACTGAGTTATATAATTTTCATTATTACCTTCATCAATCATTTCATATATCGCAATCATTACTTCTTCAACTTTTTTTGATTCAAAATAAGATGAAAAGGTTAAAAATGGTTTAATTGTTTTATCTTCATCGATACCATCCAATAACTCTAATAATTTATTTTTTATAAATGGCGTTCCATAATTACTAATTTCTTTTATTGACATATAAACATTCCTATTATTAGAAATATAAATTCTAAAATAACTAAATACATTTATGAAATCATTTATTAGATTATTCCTATTTTTACTAATTTTTCTATCATATCTTGTATAATAAAATACATTTATTAATAGTAAAAATAATAAATAATATATGAGAATAGCAAAGTTTTTCTTGAAAATCACAAGTAATGATAATGGCAAGATTGGTATTATATTAATTAAGATCCAATTTCTAATCTCTTTCTTATAATCTAAATTACATTTTTCTATCTTTTCTTTTAACTTTGACATTTTTTCTTTTCCTCTTGTTTTCGTTGACTATTTTTTTATTACTTTTGATAAAATTTAAATTAGTCGCATGAGCTATAAATAAACTTATATTTAAATAAAAACTTACAAAGAAAATAGCCATCCCGTATTTGAAATAATTTAAAGAAGCAATTTTAACAAAATAGTCTGCTAAGCTAAATTTCATAATTATTACTATTGCAAAAATCATTATCCATAAAATTATAAATTCCATCATTTTTTTAATAATTATTTGATTGTGGTTTTCTATCTTTTCTTCTAATTGCCTTATATCAAATAATAGCAATTGAGATATTTTTAATATATCTCCACCGTTATAAATATATTGATCAAGAAGATTTAAAAATACATCGTATGAGGAAACCATAAAATACTTCTCTAAGTATTTTATTTTTTCTTCTACTTCTAAATTATCAATTAAGCGTATTTGATTTTTAAGTTGTGGAGAAAATGATTCTTCAATAGTATTAAAAGTAGATAAGATACTACAATTTATAGATAAAGTAATTATAAAATTATTAATAAATAAAATAGCTTCTTTCGACTTTCTTTCTCTTATTAGGAAAGTAGCAACCATTTTATCTAATATAAAAGTAAATATTACAATTCCTATTAAACTAATAACTATTGAAAACAATAAATTAGTAGTAACAAAATAATTTAAAAGACCAATTAGTCCACACAAAATAATATAAAAAGGTAATCTTTTAAGCATTATTTTCTTCCCACATATTTTTAAATTCTATAAATTCCAAATCATTCATTTCTAAATCATATTTCATTGAATTAGGTATTTTATAAAAATTATTTGGATATTTATATAAAAGTTTTACTTTATTAAATCTATTTGTAGCGATGCAATCGATATATCTAACGATTTCATTGTTATCTTTGAATTCTTTTCTAACATGAATTAATAATTTAAAATGATCATAAATATCAATTAATGTTTCATCGTATTTAAGTGACTGATTTTTCAACATTGCCATTCTAGTCATTCTAGAATACATATCAACTATATTTTTAGAGTGTAATGTAGTTATAGTTGGGTGTCCACTCATTGCACTATTTAATATAGATAACATTTCTTCTCCTCTAGATTCACTAATTACTAAATAATCAGGATTATTACGTAATGCATTTTTAACTAAAATATCAAAATTAATATTTTTATCTTTATCTAAATTAAGCCATGTTTGAACATCTAAAGATGGATTTATATAATCCATATCTAATTCATCTACATTGTCTATTACAATAAGTCTAGTTGCAGGTTTTAATTTAGATATTAAAAATTTTTGTAACTCTGTTTTTCCACTACTTGTTAATCCACCAATTACTATTGAACTTTGTTTATCTAGAAATAATTTAATTAACTTAATACATTTATTATTTATAAAAGTATTATCTTCTTTGATTCTTAACGAATTAAAACCTATTCTAATACTAAAAGTAATTGAATTTTCTCTATTTTTTCTACTTATTGCATAATGAACAGCGTTAATTCTATATTTACCAACACTTATATCTAAAATTGGATCAGTATAACTAAATTGAGCATCGGATAAGTTTGCTATTTGTCTTATAAAGTCATAAGCTTCTTTATTTGTTATTTCAATTACACTCTTTATTCTGCCTTTTATATTGTCTTGATAAAATAAATTTAATCCATTATAAGAAATATCAGTGATATTGCTATCAACTAACAATTCTTTCAAAAAACTATTTTCTATAAATTCTATTATTTTTAGATTATTCATAAATTACTTCCTATATCTTCAATTGTAAAATTTAAATAACGATCAACTTTATAATTCTTGTAATATGTACAGTTAAAATGAAGTTGAAACGCTTTCGGCTTATCAGACATATCAAATTCATATTCTTTATTGTTATTAATAAAATAGTAATAAAACGATAAATTATATTTATCGATAATTCCTTTAAAAGAAAGATTTAAATAGTTTTTAACACTTTCTTCTGTTTCTTTTTTAGAAAAATAAGCTACAAAATCATCTTCAGTGTACTCTTCAATAACAACATTACTTTTTAATATTTGAAGAGGAAGATTGGTAACGATTCTATTAATTTCATTCCCTTTATAAGTAATATTAAATATATTAACTACTGTTAAAAAGATTGTTGTAATAAATAAAAATGCCGCGTTCATCATACTTTAATCATCTCCATCTCATCATCTTCAGTTATTTTGGTAATTTCTTTATAAATAATTCCGACATCTTTTTTATAATTCTTTTCAAAAAACACTTTATGATTAAAATAAATATCGTAGCCTTTAGGAGAGAAAGATTTTATAAATAAACCTATTTCAAAATTTTTATATAAATCATAATATTTAATAGGCATATAAATTTTATTTCCTGATAGCCTATAATTTTCAGCATTATTTAAATACATTATGTTTGTAATCGGATTATAAAAATATTTATTTTTAAATCTTATTTGACTAAAATTATTGCTTCTTGTTACGGATAATCGAATATACTTATTTTCTTTATCATCTGGATAATTTAAATTAAAAATTCGTAATAAATGTTTATATCGAGGATTAATATAAAAATATGCTTCATCAAATGCTCTAATAATATTTGATTTAATTAAACAATTCTCAAACGAAAAATAATCATAATAAAAGATTCTTTTAGGTGCTTTTAATAAACTAGTAGGATTAAATAAATAATAATAATTTTTTCCTTCTAAATTACTATAACTATAGCCATAGTATATTTTTTTAGAACTGCTTGTTAATATTTTTTTATTAGGATTATCTATAACAAATTTTAATTCTAATTTTTGTCTTACTAACGGCATTGTAAAAGAAAAATTATATTTAACTGTACTAACTGTATTATCAAGTTTCATATTAAAGTTATAAGTATACTTTTTATTATCAATAGTTATTTGCTTATGAACCTCTACTCTTTTATATGATTTTTCATCTTGATTATCAAATATATATAATAGATCTATATAAGATACTGTACTTGTATTAAATACGTGCATTGTAGCACTGCCACTTATTAATCCATCATTTTCTACTTCAACTGAAAAATCTTCTACAGTAAAAGTTAATGGTTCTTGATACGTAAAATTATCAGAAACATCTGAATTAAGTTGCTTAATAGGCTTATAAACTATAAGCGAACACATAGAACAAATAATTAATACAAAACTTTTTAAACTCATAACCTTCACTATACAAGTAGTATCCAAAAAAGATTATTGGGGGGTATAAATTTAAAAGTTTAATTTATTCTTATTTTGTTATAGAATTTGGATATGATTATTTTAGTAGGCCCAAGTGCTAGTGGAAAAACCGAAGTTTGTAAATTATTATGCAAAAAATATGGTTACAAAAAATTTGTAACTACAACAACCAGAGAAAAAAGAGTCGGTGAAATCGATGGAATTGACTATAATTTCGTCTCAACAGATAATTTTAAAAATTTAATAAAAAATAATTCATTAATTGAATATACTCAATATAATAATAATTTTTATGGTACAGAAAAAAATAATATTCAATTAAATACAATCCTTATTGTTGATCCAAATGGATTAAAATCTTTTCAAAAATTAAATGATTCTTCTATTGTTTCTTTTTTATTAACATGTGATGAAAATGCTCGTATAAATAGAATGAAAGAAAGAAAAGACTCAATAGAAAAAATCAACGAAAGAATTAAAATTGATAAAGTCAATTTTTCAGAAGAAAAAACAAATAGTGTTAATTTTATAATACCTACTTCTAATAAAACAATAGAAGAAATTGCTGATAAAGTAAATAATCTATATAAAGATAAAATTAATCATCAAAATTAGTTGTAATTATTTTGTTATTAAGGATAGTTTTTTTAATATCAATTATCCTTTGATTAGATGAACCACGGAATTTTAATCCGATATCTTTTTTATTTATATCAAATTTTCCATCAACTAAATAGTCGATTTTTTGTAAAAAAGCCTGCAAATCCTCATTATTTTTACTCATTTCGAGTAATTCTTCATAAGTAAAACCTGTATAAACCATTATATCTAAATAAGTATTTTTAAATAAATTTACTAATTTTAAAGCACCAGAAACTTGATAAATAGGATCACCACCACTTAAAGTTATTCCTTGAAGTAATGGATTTTTCATAGCGGCATCATATATCTTTTCTATATCGCAAAGATGTCCACCATTAAAATCCCATGTCTCTTTATTAAAACATCCTTCACAATTATGAGCGCAGCCCTGAAAAAAGATAGTCATTCTTATACCAGGGCCATCAACTATAGAATCATCAATAACGTTAGCTATTCTAATATAATCACTCATTTTATAAACTTTCTTTAGTTAAGTGTTTTACTCTTTGCTCAACTTCTTCCTTTTTAGCATCATTAAAACGATCTGTTGTACCAACTAAATAGCCAGTAATTCTTCTAATTCTTTCAAATTTAACTTCATTTTCATGTCTATGACATTTTGGACAGCATTCATCAATTATTCCATTATATCCACAGACTGGATCTCTATCGATAGGATGATTAATTGAGCCATATCCAACACCGCAATCGTGCATACATCTAATAATCTTTTCAAATGCTTGTTCGTTTTTAGCTACATCTCCATCAACTTCAACATAAGTAATATGACCACCATTAGTTAAAGCATTATAAGGTCCTTCTTTTTTAATTTTATCAAAAATAGAAATCTTATAATAAACAGGTATATGGAATGAATTAGTATAATAATCTCTATCAGTTACACCTGGAATAATACCAAATTTTTGTTTATCAATTTTAACAAATCTACCACTTAAACCTTCTGCTGGTGTAGCAATTAAACTGAAGTTTAAATTATATTTTTTGGTATATTCATCAGTTTTAGCACGCATATGTCCAATGATTTCGAGCCCTAATGCTTGTGCCTCATCACTTTCACCATGGTGTTGACCAATTAAAGCTTTTAAACATTCTGCTAAACCAATAAATCCAATAGTTAATGTTCCATGTCTAATAACTTTTTCAATTGTATCGTTCCATGATAATTTATCACTATCAAGCCAAATATGTTGACCCATTAAGAATGGGAAATTATAAACTTTCTTTGAACATTGGATTTTAAATCTTTCTAATAATTGATCTTTTACTAAATCAAGTTTTTCATCTAAATCTTTATAGAAAGCTTTCAAATCGCCTTTATGTTTAATACCAAGTCTAGGTAAATTAACTGATGTAAAACTTAAATTTCCACGACCAGTAGTAATTTCTTTAGTTTTATCAATATTACCCATAACACGAGTTCTACAACCCATGTAACTAATTTCACTCTTATAATCACCTTTTTTATAATATTGTAAATTATAAGGAGCATCTAAAAAAGAGAAATTAGGGAATAATCTTGCACCACTTACTCTAATTGCTTTCTTAAATAAATCATAGTTAGGATCTTCTTTATTATAACTGACACCTTCTTTTAATTTGAAAATTTGAATAGGGAAAATAGGTGTTTCTCCATCTCCTAAACCAGATAATGTAGCATCAAGTAAGCAATCAATAACCATTCTTCCTTCATCAGATGTATCAGTACCATAATTTAAACTTGAAAAAGGAACTTGAGCACCTGCTCTAGAATGCATTGTATTTAAATTATGAATTAAAGCTTCCATTGCTTGATATGTTTCTTCTCTAGTTTCGTTATAAGAAATTTTAAGAATAAAATCACATAATTTTTTAGGATCTTCTAAATCTTCAAATCTTGTAGAAATAATTTCATATAAAGCATCTTCAAATTTTTTATGACCAATTCTACATTCATCATTAGAAATTTCTTCAGCTTCTTTAACAATTATTTTTGCATCATCTTTACATATATGTTCAACATATGTGCCAAGAACAACTACCAAATTTCTTACAATGGCTTTTCTATAAGTTTTAATAACACCAGGGGCCATACCATAATCAAAATTTGGAATCGATTGACCGCCATGCATATCGTTTTGATTAGCTTGAATAGCGATACAAGCTAACGAAGAATAGCTTCTAATAGATTGAGGTTCTCTTAAAAAACCATGTCCAGTTGAAAAGCCATTCTTAAATAATTCAAGAATATCAATTTGGCAGCAGGTCATAGTAAGAGTATAGAAATCCATATCATGAATATGAATATCTCCATCACGATGAGCTTTTGCAAATCTAGGATCTATAACATTAGAAAGATAGAATTCTTTAGCAGATTCGCTTCCATAACGAAGCATACAACCCATCGCTGTATCTCCATCAATATTTGCGTTTTCTCTTTTTGTATCATTATCTTTAGCATCTTGGAAAGTAATATCTTTTAAAGTAATCATTAAATGAGTTTTACTTTCTCTAAAACGGGTTCTTTCAGCTCTATAAAGAATATATGATTTAGCAACTTCTGCTTCATTATGTTCAATTAAAACTTTTTCAATTTCATCTTGAACATCTTCTACACGTGGTAATTTATCTGTATATTTTTTATCAATATTATTAATTACTTCATCAACGATATTATCAACTAAATCTTTATTTTCGATATCTAATGATGCAAATGCTTTATATAAAGCATTGAATATTTTATTTTTGTCAAATTTTACGACACGTCCATCGCGTTTTATAATCTTATTCATAATATGTTCTCCTTTTGACTGCTTTTATAAATTAGCACATGTAAAGAATAAAAAAATAAGTTCCTCCCTTTAAAAGAAAGAAACTTACATTTTAGTAATTATTTAGTAGTTATTTGTTTTTAAGAACTTCGTGACAGTGTCTACAACGAGGTTCGTATGCTTCACTAGCACCTACTAATACAATCGGATCATCATAACTAGCAGGTACACCATTAATTAATCTTTGAGTCATAGTTGCTTCTTTTCCACAGCATACACAAATTGCAGTTAATTTTGTAACAAATTCAGCACGAGCAAGTAATTTTGCAGTTAAACTAAATGGTTCGCCCCTAAAGTCACAATCAAGACCGGCACAAATTACACGTTTTCCACTATCCGCCAATTCATTTACAACATAAAACATCTCATCACTAAAAAATTGAACTTCATCAATACAAACAACTTCAGTGTCATCTTTAACATAATTAAAAACTTCACGTGGGTCATTAATAGGTATTGCTACTTCTTTTCTTTTTTGATGTGATACAACTTCATTTGAACTATAACGATCATCAATTATAGGCTTAAAAACCAAAAACTTCTTTTTTGCGTATTTTAAACGATTTATTCTTCTAATAAGTTCTTCAGATTTACCAGCGAACATTGGCCCAGCAATAACTTCTATAAATCCTGTATTAATATCATCATATCCCATAAGTTTTCTCCTAATAAAAAGTGCTAGCAAACTACTAACACTTTATTATTTTTAACAGATTTTGTCTATTAATTATTTAGCTTTTTTGATTATTTTGTTTTTGCTAATAATTCTTCGATTTCCTTAACGTAATCAACTTCTTGATAATCAGCAATAGGTTCAAAACCGGCTTTTCTCATAGCAGTTAAGATTAATTCGTTTGCTCTTCTTAAAGATAAGTCACTTCTAATCTTGAATGCTAATGGGATATCTTTGTAAGAATCCTTTTTAGAAACATCTTGAACTGGTAAAGCAGTAGACATGAATTCTTTTGGATCTAATGCTAAATAAATCTTTAAAGAATCGCCAAAGCAAGTAATCTTAGCATAAGTTACTTTATGTAATCTGAAAGTATCACCAGTATTCGAAAGACGATCTTTAAGTCCATAACTCATAATTAAATTTTTAATTGAATTATAGTTTGTTTTTAAAGTTTCATCACCAGTTGAAATCTTTTCAAAGAAGTTCATCTTGACGATCTCGCCTTTTTCAATTGTAGATTCTTTTCCTCTAGGTTCATTAGAAACTATAACTTTTGGTGCGACTTTTGCAGGCTTTTCTTCAATAACAGGGGTTTTTTCTTCTACAACTGGTTCAGGAATAATTTCTTCTTTTACTTCTTGAACTGGTTCTTCTTTAATCTCTTCTTTACTTACAACTTCAGGAACTTCCTTAGTTATAATCTTTTTGACTATACGTTTTTGTTTTGGTTTTTCTAAACCTTTTAAAGCATCTTTAATTTCTTCACTAACAAGGGTTCTGACATCATCTTCAGTAATTGTTTCTTTTGGCTCTTCAGAAACTACTTCTGGTTCTTTTTCTTCAGGTTCTAAAGTAGTTGGAACAGCTACAACTATTGGAGTTGTGACATGAACTTTTGTTTTTTCTTGATCAGTAAAGCCATTAATATTTTCTGCGCTTACAAACTTGACTTCTTTATCAAGTGGCTTTTCTTCATAAGCGCTAGTTTCTTCCGGGACTAACTCAGCCTCTTTTTTCTCTTCTTTCTTTTCTTCAACTTGTGGTTTTGATGCGAATTCATCTTTAATAGCAGAGGAAACTTGATCTTTAATTAAATCTTTTAATTCATCTAAATCAACATATTCTAACTCTTCTCCATTTTCATTGGTGCAGGTGTATTCTTCGTCACAATCACAATCGCAGCATTCAGAACACTCACAATGTTCATTTAAAGCTTCTTTAACTATTTCTTTTACATCATCTTTTGTTAAAGTTTTTTCTTCAGCTTTTGGTTGTTCTGGTTGTTGAGGATAAGGATAACCATAAGGTTGGAATGGATAGCCATAATATGGTGGATAAGGTGGATTAACTGGAGCAACTGGTTGTTCACTAGCTTTAGCAGTTGGAGCAACTGGTGCTTCAGGACCATAGGAATTAATATATTGAATAACTAATGGTGATGAATTTCCAACAGTATTTATATTATTTGTAGTGCCGCCAATACCAACGCCATCATAACTAACTTCTTCGTTATTTGCGTTTTGGCTCTTTAATTCTTTATCGTGTCTATGATTTGAAGCATAAACTAATGTTTGAATTAAAATAACTAAGTAAGAAACAGCAAATAAAACTAAGCTTGCAACAAAAACCCAACCAATAGCACACATTACTAAACCTTTTTTAGCAAATGTTCCACCGAACATTGCATTAGGATTGAGTAATAAGTTTTTAATTGTTGCACTTTGATTTACAGTATAACCATTTACTGTAGTTGCTGTAGCTTTATCAATAAATAATTCGCCTTTAACTCCGAAGTATTGTTGTGCTAATACACAAACCATCATACTAAAGAAGCCGAATGCGATAGTAGCAATGATCCAGAAAATCATTGAAGGTTTCTTCATCTTTGAGTAGTAAATTATTTGAATAATAATTACTACGATTGATAAAGCAAAACATGCATAATACGCAATAGTAATAGGATTTAAACTAAATGCTACAAATGGAGCAATAAAACTTTCTAATAATGCATTTTTGCAAAGTCCTAAGAATGTTTTACTTCCGCCAAAAGCATTTGCGACATAGAATGGAACACTTGTATTAACATCCCATTTTAATATTGAAAGGCCTTGTTGTGTAAATCCAAAAAATACACAAACAGCGATTAATACGACAGATATTACAAGAACTATAGGCCAACCAACTAATTTTCTTTTTTTCATAATTAAATTAATCTCCTAATTAATCGTCATCGCCCTCATCATCAGATGTATTCTCTAATGTTGAAGCGTAATCTTTAACTTCTACACGATCAACTTGTTCAATACCGTGTTTATCCATCATTTCAGTAATTAATTGTTCAGCTCTTCTTAAGGATAAGCCACTCTTAACTTTGAAAACTAAAGGAATATCTTTATAAATAGCTTTACTTGATGCATCTTTGATAGGTAAAGTTGTGTTTTTATAATCTGCTGGATCTAAAGCAAGATATAATTTTAATGATTTACCAGCAACAGTAACTTTACAATAAGTAACTTTGTGTAATCTAAAAGCATCACCGCCGTTACTTGTTCTATTCTTTAAGCCATAACTAACTAATAAAGATTTAATTTGGTTGTAATTATCTTTTGTTTCTGCATCAGCTTCTCTAATTCTTTGAGCAAATGGTATTCTTTCTATTTTTGCAGCATCATCTTCAGTTTTTTCTTCATCGATAGGAGCTGGTGTTGGTTCTTCAACCTTTACTTCTTCAACTTTTTCTTCTTTAACTTCAGGTGCTGGTTCTTCAACTTTAGTTTCTACTGGTTTTGGTTCTTCGACTTTTTCTTCGACTTTTGCTTCGACAGGAACTTTAACTTCGTGTACTTCTTCGACAACTTCTTCTACAACTTCAGGTTCTTGATTTTTAATTTCTTGAATAGCTTTTAATAATTCTTCTCTTATAATATCGCGAACTTGTTCTTTAGTTAATGAAGGTTCTTTTTCAACATTTTCTGTAACTTTTGCAGGCTTTTCTTCTGCTTCTTTTACAGGAGTTGGAATTGCAATAATTACAGGAGTTGGAATTTGAGGTTCATTTTTATCATCTTTAGAAGCATCAGCTTCGCTAACACTTATGTGTTCTTGAATAACTGGAGCTGGTTCTTCTTTTATTAAAGGATGAGCAACTTCTTCTTTTTTTGCGCGGGCATCAAGTTCTTCACTTAAAGCTCTACGAATATCATCTCTTGTTAAAGGTTCTACATCCAATTTTTCATGTGGATAATTAGTTTCCTTTTCAATTGGTTTTTCGTAAGGATTTTTGAATCCATCATATCTTTTAACAACAAGGACAACCTTTTTCTTAGGTTTTGCAGGTTCTTCTTTCTTTTCTTCTTCAACAGTTGCAGCAGGAACTTTGTTTTCAACTTTTTCTTCAACTGCAGCAGTGCTCTTATTAACTCTAACTTTTACTAATCTACTAAAAGTTAAAATATACATGGCAAAAACTGAAACAATAGCAATTAATGTCATTAATAACATTACATAGAATAATGTAGATGCAACAGTATTAATACCAAACTTAAGCATTAAGTTATATGGCTTTCCAGGTGTGAACATTTGATATGCAATGCTTGATCCATTTAAGTTAGTATCAAAAACATAGCATAATAAATAAACGCCAACGAATGTAGTGAATAATAAGACAAAGAATTGTCCTAAATATTGCCACTTCTTTTTCTTAGCCATCATTATAAATAATATAATGGTGCCAATAACAAATAATCCAAGTACAACAATTGTACTAATGGTAAACCATCTTACTTGGAAATGAATAAATGCATCCCAACCAAAAGCTAGTGGTTGGAAAATAGTAGCAAAACTTAACCAAGAAAATTCGGCAAAGCGTTTGCTATAAAGGCTTACACAGTCTGTAACGCCAGTAAACAAAAATGCAGCAACTGCTAAAAGTATGCTTACAATTGTTACCGTTGTCCAAACACACAATCCTTTCTTTTTCATGTTTTAATCCTCCTTTATATATCAAATATAATTAAAACCAATTTTATTAACGTTTCTAATATTAGATGAAATGCTTTTAATAGTTTCTCCGGTTTCATTAGATGAACTTCCAACAAAACTTTCTATTAATTCATTAATCGCAGGAATTAATGGATCATAAGAATCAACAATATATACTTTCTTATTTTGATAGGTGAAACTTAATAAACTTAATGGATCTTTTCCAAAGCTTCTCACCATATCAAACAATGTTCTCATAATATAAGAGTTATCAGGATTACTTGCTAAATTTAAATAATTTACTCCTTCTTTTATCTGTGGCATATAAGAGGCTAATTGAGAAACATTCTCTAATATTGGAATAAACTTATTTGCTAATGGTCCTATTTGTCCAAAGCTTATAGCATATAAATACATAATTAATAACCATTCAATTACGCCAAACGCACCACCAAATAACCTTTGAAAAATTCCAATATGTTTTCTAAACTTGGATGGAATTAAAAATTTTACTAAATGCCATGTTGGCCAACTTATAATATTTGAGACTAATAAAGCAACTTCAATTAAAACTATAAAGAAGACTAACTTACAAGTAACTTCGCAGGTGAGTTTTAAATATAAACCTGTTAGATTTTCATCAAGATTTTGCATAATTACAAATAAATCTTCAATAGAAGTAACGGTTATTGTATACCCACTTTGAATTTCAAAGCTTAATCCTTCCGGTTTAATAAGATTTAATAAATCATATCTAATAAAATCAATAGAAATATCCTTTAGAGCTAAATATAAGACTACAAAAACTAAGGCGAATATAATTAATCGCCATAATTTTCTAAAACCGCCCTGAATAAATCCAAAAACTAGACCATATAATAATGAGCAGCCAATTAATAAATCTGCTAAGTATTTCATGATATTTATATTTTAGTGTTTATAATTAAAAAAATAAATAGAAAAAATGTAAAAATTTGAAAAAAAAGTTGATTTTAAAGGCCTTTTACAATTTTATATAGACATTTTTCTGTTATTTTCTTAACTACTAAAACACGTATGTATTTTAAAAAAATCTAAATTTATTCCAATCAATCGATATTTTTTTAATTTTTAAATACAAATGTTTTAAAATTACTTTATTATTTTAATTTTCATTAAATATAATGCTTTATTATTTATTATATTAATTGAAATCAAGTGTCTTCATAGTATAAAATACTTAGCTATGGATATTATATTAAATAAAGAAAACACATTAACTAATCTTGGAAATTCAATTCTAAAAAGGTTTGATTGTCCTACAATTCATTCTTCAATGAAAGATATTGATGAAATATTATCACACAATAAAGACAAAAAAGTATGTCTTATTCTTCTAGATGGTTTCGGAAAAAATATTATTGAAATATATAAAGATTATTGTCCTTTTATCTATAATCATATTTTTAAAACAATAAATTCAGTTTTTCCTCCAACAACAGTCGCAGCAACTACTAGTTTATTAACATGCAAATATCCTATTGAAACCGGATATATTGGCTGGTCTCAATATTTTCCAGAACACAATCAATTCATTGATGTTTTTCCTAGTGTCGACTCGCTTGATAAAACAAAGGTTAATCCACCAGTAACTGAAAAAATACTTAAGATTAGCAACCTTATTGAAATAATTAACGGCTTTAATAAATATAAAGCAAAACAAATAATGGGCTTTAATTACTTAGATGAAAGCAAGAATTACGATTTAGATAAATTATTTAAAGCAGCTAACGAATCATTAAACGATAACGATTTTGTTTATTTATATTCATGTGAACCTGACCATTTAATGCACTCTGAAGGTACATATTCTTCTAACCTTCCAGGTCTTATTTCAAAGCTTAATTTATTAGTAAAAAATATTACTTCCAAAAACAACGATACTATCTTTATATTAATTGCAGATCATGGCATGGTTGATATCGATAATATTTTTATAGATGAATATCCATTATTTTATAATTCATTAAAAGAGAAAAATTTCTTTATTGAAGGGCGTTTTGCAGGTTTTTTTGTTGAAAATGAGGCAAATTTCGTAGAAGCATATAATAAATATTATAAAAATGACTTTATCATGTTTTCTAAAAAAGAAATTTTAGAAAAAAATATATTTGGTTATTCAGATAATATAAATCAAAACGCTTTGAATACCTTAGGTGATTATTTCTTAGTATCTACTGGTAGATATTCATTCAATAATCCAAATTCAAGAAATCATCAATTACTTGTCGGAAATCATGCTGGCGGAACTATTGAAGAAAGAGAAATCTATTTATCTATATATAATAAATAAAAAATCCGATACAAAAGTCGGATTTATATAAATTAAAATGGTGCCAAATATAGGGATCGAACCTACGACCTACTCATTACGAATGAGTTGCTCTACCAGCTAAGCTAATTTGGCGCTTTTTTATTATATCAATTTTCCTTGGAAGTTTTAACATATTTAAAATATTTTGGTTGGTCATAACTATTAGAAATAGCTACCATTTGTTTGTAACATTCTTCATATAAATAATCACGATTTTGTTTTAAATCGAATTCTTTTTTAGGATATATAGGCTCTCCTACTATTATCGTAGGGCGAGGTTTTCTATAAAAATGTGACTTTCTATAAACGGTAACAATAGGAATGACAGGTGCCATTAATTTTGCTGGATAATGAAATGAAGCAGATGGAAATTTTCTAATTTCAGTATAAAATGGCCAAACATGTGCTTCAGGGAAAATTAAAACATTTTGTTTCTTTTTATTTATATAGTAATCAAGCCCTTTTAACATATTTCTTACACATTTTAAATTTGCTAATGGTAAAGGAATATATCCAAGAGCATTACAAATGTTAACTCCGATAGGAACTGAAGTCATATCACTATATCCAATAAGATTTGTTCTTTTGCCTCTTACGACAAAAGACTGGATAGCAAACATATCAAAAATAGATGTATGATTGGCATATATAAAAGTGCCTGTTTTTTTAAGAGGTTTTAAGTTTTTTCTATTTTTACATCTAACTCCACCAAAAATACATATCAAAGACATGATTGGCTTAGCTATACAATAATACAAGATATTTGAAAAAAATACATTTATTGGATTATTTCTTATATATTTATATGACTCTGGGACTTCAGGTCTACTTAAATTAGTTTGCATGAAATCATCTTTAGTTTCATCATCATAAAAACAGTAAGTTACACCATTAATTTTTTCTCTCTTTACCATCGTTATTAATCCTCAATACTTCAGCATTTATTAATTCGCCATTATGTTCAATCTTATTCCAATTTGTTCTTTTTTTCTTATGAACCAATCCATCAAAAAAAGCAGATAAAAAGTCAAAAAAGAAAAAGAAATAAGAAAACATAACTAATAAGCTGCGCCAAAAGCCAAATTTCAAATTCTTATGATCAAGTAATATAGATATTACTGCTGCAAGAACAAAAGAAAGATATAATAAACAGAAATTAATTAAGCAATGGAAACCGATGTATTCAGCATTTGGTTCTTTCAATACAAGTGCTGCAATTAATAACCCAAGAGTTACAATACATGCGATGCCTTCTGTTATAATAAAGGTTAAAAAAGGGAAAATAGATAGATTATATTCCATAATACCAATTCTTCTTCTAACCATATGATCTTTATTATATATAACATTACCTTTTTTATACTTATTTTTATCTTCAAAAAAACCAAAAACCCATCTAATATGTTGAGTATGCAAAATCTTAAATTTAGTAGGTTGTTCATCATAATACATGGCATGTGGATAATAATGCATTGAAACATTATGATAATAACAATATGTGGTTAATGCGACGTCTTCAGTAAAACCAGTCCAAATCCAGCCGCCTGCATCATCAACCACTTGAGTATCAACGTAATATCCAGTTCCAGTTAATGTAGCTTTTTCAAAATAGCGACTTCTTCCTTTACTTGTAAATTGGTTCATAAAAGAAAATAAGGTAGCACTACATGCACTAACCCAATTTTTCCTTGAATTAGTAAAGTTACGATATCCTACACCAATTTGATAGCCTTTATTTTTAACATCGTTCAATAATTCTATATAATTTGGACTTAAAATATTATCAGCATCAAATATCATTAATGCATCATATTTTGTTTTTAATGTTTTTATATAATCATAAGCTTCTTGTAAAGCAAAACCTTTTGTTCTTTTATTTACTAAATCTTTTCTAATAATTACTTTATATCCAAACTTTTTAGTAATATTAAAAGTAGGATCGTCCTTACTTTCAATAATTACATAAACATCAAAATAATTTTTATCATAAGTTTGTTTTTTTAGCGAATTCAAAATATTAGAAATAACATTGTCTTCATTTCTTGCAGGAATTAAAATTGCAAATTTATATTTTATAGATCCTTTTTCGAATTTCTTAGGTTTTCTATATGCTTCAATAAAATAAAGTATATAGTAGAAACTCAAAATCATGAATATAAATAGTGCAATCACTATTGCTGTATCAAAAAAGTTTGCTATCTGAGTTAATGACATAAGAACATTTTATCAAACTATTATAATTATGTAAATAATTATGGTTTTAAATAATACTATTAGTTAGTTTTAAAAACTAGTTGTTATAGTTATTAAAAAATTTAATATTTTTTTATAAAATAATGGGGTTTTGCAAGGTTTTATTTATTATTCTTACAAAAATAATAAGTTAATGCACAAAGTGTTTTTGCATCAACTACTTTTCCCTCATTAATCATTTCTTTTAATTTATCTAAAGAAACTTCTTCAATCATTAATGCTTCATTCTCATCCAAATGTTGTTTTGTTTTAATTAAGTCCTTTGCAACATATAAATGAATTACTTCATCGGTATAAGCACATGATGGATACATTACGCCTAAAAATTCAATATTATTAGCGTGATATCCTGTTTCTTCTTCAAGCTCCCTTACTGCTGTATCTTTAGGATCTTCTCCAGCATCACATTTTCCAGCAGGAAATTCATAAATTACTTCATCGTATGGATATCTATATTGTCTTTCTAATAAAATATTTCCTTTATCATTAAAAGCTAATATACAGCTTGCTTTACAGTGTCTAATCAATTCTCGATATGAAATATGTCCATTTGGACATTCGACTTTGTCTTTATAAACATCTATTATTTTTCCTTTATAAATTAATTCACTACTAATTTTCTTTTCTTTTAATAATTCATCATTTTTCATAATAAATTCTCCACTTTTATTATTTTAGCACTTATTTTAATTTACTTAATCAATCAAAAATAATATTATATTAAATACGGGCGTATGGTGGAACTGGTAGACACGCAAGACTTAGAATCTTGTGCTTAACAGCGTGCAAGTTCGATTCTTGTTACGCCCACCACATTATAACTTAAATCTTCTTAATTGAAGATTTTTTTAATGCCTATCTTTAGATGAATAGATTTCACAGAACCTACCAGCAAAACTAGGCTCGTAGTTTTCTAAAGCTAAATGAGAGGTGTCACTAAAACATAAACATCTAAAATGAGCAATTCCTTTTTCTCTTTCTTCACTTACAAATCTTGTTACACCAGTTGGAGCACAACATGTTGTCATACCTAAAATAGAGTGCGGAATATTCATTAAATGTGACATTAAAACACACATCATTCCAAAATGGCATACGAATATTATTTCATCTTCACTTTCTTTTTCTACTTTATAATAATTATCAACACGAATATAGCCATGTTCTTTTAAAATATCATCAAAATTCTTACATATTTCAGTATAAATTTCTTTGATATTGCCTGTTTTCATTAAAGGCATATCTAAATACTTATCAATATCATACATTTCTTTTTTATTAAGATAAAAACTTGGCAAAAAATCCCATGTAAGATGCTTTTCGTTAGTAACAGGCATAGTGACTGGATAAACAAATTCTTGTAGCCAATCTTTTACAATTATATCTTTAGATATAGCTAAAGCAGTTAATTTAGCTCTAGGTAAAGGAGATGAATAAATTACAGCTCCGTCTCTTTTTTTAAAATGTTTTCCTAACGCTTCAACTTCTTTAAAACCAGTAGGCGTTAAAGTATTATTTTCATAATCTGGATCACCATGTCTAATAATTGTAATTTTCATAAAGTACCTCGAAATTTATAAAACCTTGCAAAACCTAGTTCTTTTTTATGATTTCATTATAATCAGGATCGTTTTCATCGATAATACTTACTTGATTAGTTCCTTCGAAATCGCTAAAAACAGAAACTCCAGTGTTTTTATAATATTCAATTTGGTTAATTATATTACTTGAAAAAACTTCTCCAGGAATAATCAAAGGGATTCCTGGTGGATAAATCATAATCATTTCTTTAGATATTTTATTTAAAGCATCTTTTAAATCAACTATTTTTAAAGGTCCATGGAAAGCAACACGAGGTCTTACTTTTAAATCAGGAATAGTAGTAACGAAGTGGTGATCAGGATATGTAATACCTTCTTTATAGAATCTCCTACTAATATCTTTTAAAGCATCAATTATTTTTAAAGAATCTTTATTTCTAGTTCCAACTGTATAAAGTAATAATAAAACATAAGTTTCAGCAAGTTCTATTTGAATTCTATATTCATCTTTTAAAATCTTATAACATTCAAAGCCAGTGATAGATAAGTTATCAAGTTCAACAACTATTTTAGTTTCATCATAGTCAAAAGCTAATCCTTTTGTAAAATATTCTTTACCATGAGCTTTAAATCCTTTAATCTTATTTATTTCATCAATAGCTTCTCTAGCAAGTTTTATACACTTCCATATTCTTCTAGAACCATGGAATACTAAATATTTTCTAGCTCCGTCTAAAGAAGCTAATAAGATTGAAGATGGTGAAGTTGTTGTTATTAAATTATAAGCTTTATTAATTTCATATTGACTAACTTTATCAGTATTAATAAGCAATACACTAGATTGAGTTAGACTGCCACCTGTTTTATGTACTGATAATGTAGACATATCACATCCAGCGTCCATCGCACTCATTGGTAAATGTTTTGAAAAATAGAAATGAGCACCATGAGCTTCATCACATAAAACAACCATTCCTTTACTATGAGCATATTCAGTAATCTTTTTTAAATTACATGTAGCACCAAAATAAGTTGGATTAATAATAAAGATAGCACGTGCATCAGGATTTTGATCAATGGCCTTCTTCCATTCTTTATATTGTATTTGATTAACAATTTCAGTTTGTTTATCAATAACAGGCATAACGAATACAGGAACAGCACCACTTAGTATTAAACCATTAATAACAGATTTATGAACATTACGAGGTAAAATAATTTTTTGATGGGCTTTTAAAGTAGCCATAAGCATAATTAAATTACCACTAGTAGATCCATTAACTAAAAATCTAGCTTTAGATGCGTGGCACGCTTTAGCAAATAACTCTTCTGCTTCTTTAATACAACCTGAAGGATGCAAAATATTATCTAGTCCTCTAGGGCAATTTACATCTGCTTTATAAACTGCATGAGGAAAGATTCTATCAAATTCAGTTTTAATATTTCCTTGATGGTGTCCTGGAACATCGAAGCTAGTATTTTTTTCGTTTAAATACTCTTGATAAGCATCGATATAAGGTGTCTTTTTTTGTGCTAATAAAAATTCTTTTTTCATTGCAATAAAAGTATAGAGTATTTTTATCAAAATTAAATATATTTTTATAAAAAATGTTAAAATATTTCTATGAAAATTGTTATTGTTAGCGATTCACATGGAAATTACTCATTATTAAATCAAATAGTTAATGAAAATTATGATGCAGATTATTTTTTTCACCTCGGAGATTTTGAAATCCCTGAGAGTCTAATGAGTCCATTTTGTTTTATAAAAGGAAATTGTGATTTTTCTAGTAGTGCCCCAACTGAGAAAAATATAATTATTAATAATTTAAAATTTCATTTAGAACATGGTGATAAAATAAATTATATGTATTTTGATGAATATATAAAAAATAAGAATTGCGATATATTTTTATTCGGTCATATTCACAAAAAATTAGATAAGGAAAATAAAGTATTAATTTAATAATTTCCCAATAAATAAACGTATATAATTAAAACCACGACGAAATAACCTCAAAAAGAGGATTTTTAAAAAAATTATTGTGTATAATAGAAATGGTTATTTA